>JAEZSA010000039.1 GCA_023422115.1 Bacillota bacterium
TTTTTCTTTCCCTCCATAAATACTGACATCAAATCGATACTTAATTGACTTTTTCCTCAAAAACGTGTATATTGTACTTAGGAAAAAGTAATAGGTGATGGTTTATGTCAGTTTTAATTTGTGATAACATAACTAAAATTTATAAAGAACATAATTCAATCAAAAATTTTAGTTTTAATTTCCTTGACAATCAAATATATGCTATCATTGGACGTAGCGACTCTGGCAAAGAAACGCTATTACAACTGATGACTGCAAACATCAAACCAACCGAAGGGAATGTATATCTCGATGGAGAATTTCTCACTAGCAACAGTAATAATCTAAATCGTATTTGCCATATCAGTAAGGATACTGTATTTCCTGATTATATAACCATAAAAACAATCTTTAAAGAAATGCAAGAAAAATATCCAAAGTGGGATAACTATTACGCTTATGCTTTATTAAGCCACTTTCATATCAAACCAAAAGCAACATTTTCTTCACTTTTAAATAATAAGAAATGCTTGCTTTTTAATATCATTGCTTTGGCTTCAAAAGCGAATATTACTTTTTTTGATGATTCTATTGAAAAAATAGATATCAAAGACCGCTACGATTTCTTTTACTTTTTATATTCTCACCACCAATCTTATCCGCGAACCATTGTGTTTGCTATTGAAAATGTAGATGAAATTGATTATATCTTTGATAAAATTCTCTTTTTAGATAAAGGAAAATTGATTGAATTCTTCACAATTGAAGAAATAAAAAACAATTTTTGCTACCTTTCTGGAAAAGCAGAAGTTTTAAAATCCTTGATTAGTGGTATCAAAGTTATTGGTGTTGAGGATCGTGGAAAGTACCTAACAGTTTGTATTCGTAAAAAATTGAATAAAGATGAAACACGAAAATTTCAAAAGTACTTGATTAAAATCGCAGAAGTCCCTATTCAAAAAGTTTTTATCTATTTAATAAAATTAAGAGAACTAAAAGAGAAAAAAATAGAGCAATAAAGGCAAGTTTTCACTTGTCTTTTTATATGCATCAAAATATTATTTATCTTATCAAAGAAAAAAATCTTGATATGACATCAAGATTTAGTTGTTAACTAACAATTGTTCTTATCGCATAAATGATTGCAGCAAAAGCAAACGCAACAATGAAAGATAATGCAATACTGAAAACTAGTGTTAATAGTTTAATTTGCCATGTTGAATTGGGGCGAAAAAATTTAGAAAAATCAAGTGCCATCAAAGCACGATAGCAAGCAAAAGATAATGGGATAAAAATAACAAAAAACCACATTAAAACTAAATACTCAAACATGTTTTTCTTCCTCGTATCGACCTAATATAAATAATAAATCCGATAATCGATTGACATACTGTAATACTTCTTTGGTTACTGTTTGTTTCTTTGCAAGTGTTACCAATCGTCGTTCAAAGCGACGACATACGGTTCTTGCAACATGAATTTGTGCACTAGAAGGCTTCGTCCCCAAATCGATAAAATGATTAACTTTTGGTAATTTATTTTCATATTCATCAATAGTTCTTTCAATTTCAAAAACATCTTCTTGTGAAACTTTAATCTTTCCATATCCCACAGCATCACTACTAACAACAAAGAGTTTTTTAATAATTGCTTTTATTGTATCGATGATTTCATTATTATCATTAAAAGTAGTCGCCAATGTAAGATGAGCGATCAATTCATCAACCGTTCCTTCGACTTCAATTCGAAGATCATCTTTATCAACACGTTGAGAAATGATTGAAGTTGTGAGATTATCGCCTGTTTTTGTGTAAATTTTCATAGCTTAATCCCCTCCTTTAGTTTTAATTAAATTATTTTGTACCGTATAATCGATCTCCACAATCACCTAGGCCAGGGACAATATACCCTTTTTCATTTAATTTTTCATCAAGGGCGGCAAGGAAAATATCAACATCGGGATGGATTTCTCGTACTTTTTTTACACCTTCTGGTGCACCTACAAGTCCTACATAACTGATGTTTTTTGCTCCTCTTCTTTTTAATATATCAATTGCGTGAACGACACTTCCCCCTGTAGCTAACATGGGATCAACAAGTAAAACAACTGCTTCAGTTATTATACTTGGAAACTTAGCATAATATTCTTTGGGTTCTAATGTCTCTTCATCGCGATATAAACCAATATGGCCTACTTTGGCCGTTGGAATTAACGCTGTAATGCCATCTACCATTCCTAATCCTGCTCGAAGAATTGGAACAACTACCACTTCTTTCGCTAGAATATATGTCTTAGCAATACCAACCGGAGTTTTTACTTCGACTTCTTTTGTTGGCAATTCTCGAGTTACTTCATAAGCCATTAACATACCTATTTCAGATACTGTCTGGCGAAAGTCTTTCGTTCCTGTTCTTTCATCACGAATTAATGCTAATTTGTGATCGATTAAGGGATGGTCTAGGATTACAAGTTTTCCATTCATTTTTCTTCTACCTCTTTAATCATATTCACTCGTCTTGAGTGTCTTTCTCCTAAGAAGTTTTCCTCTAAAAATATTAGTACATACTTAATTGCTATTTCAAAAGGAGTATACTTCGCACCCAAACAAATAACATTACTATCATTATGTTGACGTGATAATTTTGCCGCATCTTCATTCATGATAAGTGCTGCTCTAATGCCTCTGAATTTGTTTGCCACAATCGACATACCAATTCCTGTTGTACAAATAAGAATTCCTTTTGTACTAATCTCACTTTGAACATCGCGGGCTACGCGTCGTGCATAATAAGGATAATCAACACTTTCAGGTCCTAAGCATCCTTGATCAATTACTTTATAGCCTTTTTCTTTTAAAGCTAGAATTAATTGTTCTTTTAATTGATACCCTCCGTGATCGCTTCCAATACTAATAGTCATAGAATTTTCCTCCTTGTGATATTATAACATAAAAAATGTTCAATTTCTATATAAAAAATAATATTGTAAATATAATATTATTCGACCTAACAATAAATTAAAAAGTATGGCCTTTCACCATACTTTTAAAATTATTCATAGGAAGCTAAAACATCGGCTAATAGTTTAGGATTATCTGTCATAATGGCATCTACTCCCATATCAACTAATTTGCGCATATCTATTTCATTATTAATGGTCCAATATTGAACTGCAATGTTATATTTATGAGCTCTATTTATATAATTTTGCTTATCTAATCTTAATTTTATTCCTTTTATTTCATAAGACATTGGAATTTGTAAGCAAACGAAAGAACCTTTATAGAATAAATTAATACCTAGCATCTGAGTTATGATAAATTTTGCAGCAGTTCCAATAGAAGCACCTGTTAATAATTCTGGATATTCTTCTTCTAAATACTGTGAAACCTCTGTGTGGAACGTTCCAATGACCACTTTATCAACCAACTTAGGATAATTAACAGTCAACAATTGATGTAATATATCAGCCGCTTCTTTTCCCAGTTCTTCTTCGTTTTTTATCTCAACAATATATAACAATTCAGGATAATCCTCATAATATCTAGCAAATAAATCAGCAATCCTAACAATACTTAAATGATTCGCTGCAATGATTTCTTTTCTTTCTTCTTTGCTCTCCTGATCTAATAATGTTGCATAGGGCTTTTGATTATCTTGATTGGTAAATTTATATCCGAAATTGAAGTTTTGGAGTTCTTCGTAAGTATAATTAATAACATAATGACGCTCCGTATTTCCTGTTACTTCTTCAACATCGCAATAAGAGTTGATATACGTATTATGAATGATTACCAATTCTTTGTCTTTTGTTAGACATAAATCCATTTCTAAGACATCAACATCAAATTCTTGCATACAAGCATCAAACGCTTTAATGGTATTTTCAGGATTTAATACCTTCCCTCCCCGATGCGCGACAATCATAGGCTTATCTTCTGTCGTTATGAAAGGATTTACCGTAATCACTGGTTTTGGGGGAATTAAATTAATAATAGTAATAAAAATTGAGATAACTAGAATAACTAAAAGTAAAATCTTTAATCCTCTTTTCATTGCGTATGCTCTTTTCCTTTTTATTTTTATTTCTATTTGTTCATCTTATTTATTTTGTTTGCTATTTTAGTAATATTGAAATTTTCAAGTTTACTCTTGATAGTTTCTAATACTGAGTTTGTTAGCGTGTCACTCGATTCCATGATTTTTTCAGCTGACTTGACAATAATTCTTGCATTATTTGCAATTTCTTTGATTTGCTTTTCCAATTTATCTAGTGGCTTATCTAAAATATCACTCTTCATTTTTCCGAATTCATCAATGATTGTTTGACTATCTTTAAATTGTTCCGCTTCTTCTATTGTCTTTAATAGCAGTTCCTTATATTTCAAACTCAACGCTGAAATAATACTTAAAAAGGTGATAAAGTACTGTGGCCTAACCATGTACATTTTTTCATATCCATCAATACGACGAATTGGAACATCATTGGCTTGATCCCACTCTAATTCACTGATTAATAAGGCATATTCGCATTGTTTTTTCTTGCGATCCTTATCTAATTTAACGTAATGATCAGAATTTTTCTTTTTATTCACAGAAGTTGGATCTTCGCTCTTCATTTCGCAAACAACAGAAGACAACATTTCATGTTCAAGCTTTGCTTCTGTAGCATAGACTTTGAAGATATAATCTGCTTTGGTTCCCTTTAGTTCTCCCTCTTCTTTAATGGAAAGATTATCTTTTTCCCAAGTACAGGTATTAAATCCACTTTGAGAGTAGCTAGTATATTCATTATCACACCAACTCTCTAGTTCTTCTCCTATCCTCTTCACACTTAATAATGATTTTGTTAATCGTAAATTACTTATTTCTTCTTTTTGTTTGTTTAATTCTTGTTGGAATTCTTTTTCTTTCTCAACAATAGCTAGTGCTTTTTCATTTTCTTTGGCTTGTAATTTAATTTGCAAGTCTTTAATTGTTTCTTGTAAATCTTTTTCTTTTTGAGCAACTTCTTTTAATATATCTGCTTCTTTTTCTTTTGCAAATGAAGCTTTTTGATATTCAAGATCTTTTTTATATCTTATTATTTCTGCTTTCAGTTCTTCTGTTGCAAAAGCAATATCTCTTTCTTTCTCAACATCAAATCTTAATTTTGCTTCACTCAATCGTTTTTGATATTCTTCATCTCTTCCTTCAGCAATTCTTTTGATTAATGGTGAATTGTCAACTTGATTTAGTGACAATAAATCAATTTCATCTCCTTTTTTCGCGTCAACATTTAATTGTATTGTATTGGAATCAATGATAATAACATTTGTTATTTTAGCCATTCTATTCCTCCTCTCATCATACTCTTTTTTCATTATACTAAAAAAGCAAGTTTAAAACAAGTTTTATCAAAAAACCTCACCGAAAAAAACCTTTTGAATAAATCTTTTTTTTACTTTAGATTTCTTATCTAAAGTTCATTTTATCCATGTAATAAAAATCAAAGAAGAAAGAGTTGTTTTGCTTGCCTTCTCCCTTGATTACTTTTTTATTTTTTTCTTAACAAAACCATTCTTCCATGATATAATTATTAAAAAATGATTGATGTGAGGTGAGAATATGTTAGTAGTTGCAAAGTTTGGTGGTTCTTCTGTAGCCAATACGAGTCAATTTCAAAAAGTAAAAGCAATTGTTGAAGCAAAAGAAAATAGAAAAGTAATTATTGTTTCTGCTTTAGGAAAAAAAGAAAAAGGAGATAGTAAGATAACCGATTTACTTTATTTGCTTCATGCCCATTTACGCTATTCTGTTCCTCATGATAATGTTTTTTCCATGATTAAAGATCGTTTTTACCAAATAAAAGATAATTTACATTTGCAAATTGATTTGGAAAGCGAGTTTTCTCAATTATCAAAAGAATTAAATAAAGAGTTACCTGTGGAGTATTTGGCTAGTAGAGGTGAATATATTACATCAAAAATGATGGCTGAATACCTTGGGTATACTTTCGTTGATGCAAAAGATTTAATTACCTTTGATTATAGCGGTTTAGTAAACTATGAAAAAACAGAAAAAGCAATCAATGATGTTTACCAGAAATATCAAAAAATAATTATTCCTGGATTCTATGGAGCTTATCCAAACGGAGCGATTAAAACTTTTTCTCGTGGTGGTTCAGATATTACAGGAGCCATAGTAGCAAAAGTATTAGATGCGACTGTTTATGAGAACTGGACTGATGTTTCAGGAATTTTAATGGCAGATCCAAAAATTATCGATAATCCAAAACGTATTAATCAAATTACATATAATGAATTACGAGAATTATCTTATATGGGAGCTAGCGTTCTTCATGAAGAAACTGTTTTCCCAGTGCAAGAAGGAAACATCCCTATCAACATTCTAAATACTAACGAACCAGATAATCCAGGAACAATCATCACTGAAAACTGCGATGATGCTACTCAAATCATTACTGGTATTGCAGGTAAAAAGAATTTCACCTCTTTTACGATTACGAAAACACATAACGCAGATAAATTGGACGTTATTAGAAACACCTTAAGTATTTTCCATAAATATAAAGTCAGTGTAGAACATATCCCAAGCAGTATTGATAGTTTTTCAGTTGTTGTTGCAAATAGTGATGTTGAGAAATGCATTTATGATTTAGTCAGTGAAATTAATAAAGATGGTGGTATCAAGAATATCACAGTCGATAATGATATATCATTAATCGCTGTTGTTGGTAGAAATATGGTAACCAAACCTGGTATTTCTGGAAAAGTGTTCGGCATTATTGGAAATGAAAATATCAATATTAAGATGATCGCACAAGGAGCACAAGAGTTGACAATTATTGTTGGCGTCAGCAACAAAGACTTTGAAAAAACAATTAAAGCCGTCTATGATCATTTAGTAAGTTAGATCTTAAAAAACCGTTATTTTATATATCGGTTTTTTAATTGCTTGTTACGCAAAATTCTTGATATTTATCATAGTAATGTTATAATTTATTTGTTCGGGTGATAGATATGAAGGAACTCACAAAATATAAAATAAACGCTTCGATTCGCTATTTCGGCGATGCCCTTTTCTATCCTTTTTTCGCTTTATATTTGATTAATAGTGGACTTACAGAATCGAAAATAGGATTTATTTTATCCATTACTCCTATTGTTGCCATAATTGCTAATCCCATTTATTCACATATCTGTCAAGATGTAAAAACAACCAGAAAAGTACTTCGAATCATTACTGTTTTAGAAGCTTTTATTATTATTGCTATCTCTTTTTCAAATAATTTCTATCTTATTTCTGGACTCGTAATTTTACTAGCTCTTTTTGGATCAAGCCATTACGGATTACTTGATTCACTAACAGCAGTTTATGCCAGTGAGACAAACATAAACTATACCAATATTCGTATTTTTGGTTCTATTGCTTATATCATCGCCACTACATTGGGTGGTTTTGTTGTTCAATATTTGGGTTTTAAATTTTGTTTTGCTATTGCTAGCACCGCTTTTATTTTATCAGGCTTTATGTATCAGTTTTTAAAACCAATTGACCTTAAGGAAGAGGAACAAAAAAAAGAAAAACCTCGTTATCAAATGCTATTTAAAAACAAAAAATATATTTTTTATGCTTTGTTCTATGTTGTTATGATTGGTACCACTGTAAGTGGTGAAGCATTCTTTCCGACTTATTTAGAATCACGAGGAATAACTTCAAATCAATATGGATTAGTTTATTCTTTTTTTGTTCTATTTGAAGTTGTTACTATTATTGTGCTTAATAAATATTTTAAAAAAGCAAATTATCATGTCCTTCTTGCGATTTATACCATTCTAACAACAATTCGCTTGCTAGTAAATTTATTATATTTACCAGTGATTATAATAGTTTTATTTTCAGCATTTAGAGGAATCGCCAATGCTGTTGTTCTTTTTGGTAGCTTTCACTATATTATAAAGTTAGTCGGTGAAAAAACTGTCACAAAAGCTTTTATGCTCATGGTTTTATTGCAATCAATATATGTTGCCATTTTTAATAATATCAATGGGAATATAATCGAACTACATTCTTACAAAACATTCTATCTGGTAAATATGTTGATTTCACTATTGGTTATGGTTCTTGCATTTTTTAGATTATTTTATTATCGCAAAAAAGAAAAAGAAGCTTTTTAAATAAAGCTTCTTTTTTTACTATTTTTTATATTCGATTCCATAATTTTCAATTACGTAATCCATGTCCTTATCTCCACGTCCGGATAAATTAACTAAAATAGATCCTGTTTTCATGGTTGTACGTGCTAATTTCATAGCATATGCAACTGCATGAGCACTTTCAAGAGCAGGAATAATTCCCTCTAATCTAGACATCATATAAAACGCTTCTAATGTCTCTTTATCTGTGATAGTTTCATATTTAATTCGACCAATATCATGTAAGAAAGCATGTTCAGGCCCTACCGATGGATAATCTAATCCACTTGCAATTGAATAAACCGCATCTGGATTCCCTTGCTCATCTTTCAACATAATAGAATTAAAACCATGCATGATTCCTTCACTGCCATAAGTCATACTTGCTGCATGCTCTCCCCGTGTTGCTCCCTTACCTAAGGGTTCAACACCAATAATTTCAACCGGATCATTTAAAAATGGAATAAATAATCCTGCTGAATTACTACCACCACCAACACAAGCACAAATAACATCTGGCATTTCTCCTGTCATTTCTTTAAATTGCTTTCTTGCTTCTTCACCTACAACCATTTGAAAATCTCTAACCATTTGAGGAAAAGGATGAGGTCCAACTACAGATCCAATACAATATATAGAATCTTGATAGTTTCTTAAATAACTTTCAAACGCTGAATCAACCGCTTCTTTCAATGTTTTTGCCCCTTTGGTTACTGGTATTATCGTTGCTCCTAATAATTTCATTCGTGCTACATTGGGAGCTTGTTTATTTATATCAACTTCTCCCATATGAATTTCACATTCTAAGCCAAAATAAGCTGCAGCTGTTGCTAATGCCACTCCATGTTGACCTGCTCCCGTTTCTGCGATTAATCGCTTTTTCCCTAAATATTTGGCTAACAATCCTTCTCCCATACAATGATTCAATTTATGAGCTCCAGTATGATTCAAATCTTCTCTCTTCACATATATTTGTGCCCCTCCACAATACTCCGATAACCGAGAACAATGATAAACAGGTGTTGGACGCCCTTGAAATTCCTTTCTAATTCTCCTTAGCTCATTAATAAATTGTGAAGAATGACAAATAGTTTGATATGCTTTATCAATCTCTTGAAATGGTTTTTTTAATTCCTCAGGAATAAATGCTCCACCGTATTTCCCAAAAAAGCCATCGCGTGTTGGATATTTTTTCAAATATGTTTCAAAATCAATATTTTTTATTTTCATAATTATCTCCTTTTCATAAAATATTTAATTCTTACTTCTTGCATAATCAATAGACATTTTTATTCATTTTGTTTCCTTCAAGTAAATACCATATTATCCTTGTATAATATAAAACATAAGATATTAGTTCTTAAGTTGTTATATTATAACTCCTTTCCTTTCTAATATTTTGAGTATTTTACCATTTATGGTAAAATCATAATGTACTGTGGATTAGTTCCTGTT
>JAEZSA010000112.1 GCA_023422115.1 Bacillota bacterium
ATTTTCTTAATTAGCATTTCAGGAACTTCATCATAGCGGATAAACTTACGGGTAAAACGTCCACTTGCCTGAGTCATTGCTTTTAAGTCAGTTGCATATTTTATAATTTCTGCTTCAGGAACCTCAGCAATGATAGTTTGCATACCATGACCTTGTTCCATACCTAAAACACGTCCACGCCTTTTTGTCATATCGCCCATGATATCACCAACGAATTCATCTTTTACTGTAACGCTTACTTCACAAATTGGTTCAAGAATGGTTGGTTTAATCTTATCGATGGCATTCTTAAATGCTAAGCCAGCAGCTAATTTAAAGGAGATTTCATTGGAATCAACTGGATGATAAGAACCATAGAATAAGGTTGCTTTAATTCCTATTACTGGGAATCCTGCCAATGGTCCATGTTCTAATGTTTCAATTAATCCCTTTTCAACTGCAGGGAAATAATTTTTTGGAACAGCTCCACCAACGACTTCTTCAGAAAAAATAAAGTCTTCTTTGCATGGTTCAAATCGAATCCAAACATCACCAAATTGTCCAGCACCACCTGATTGCTTTTTATGACGACCTTGAGCTTCTCCTTTTGCTTTAATTGTTTCACGATAAACAATTTTTGGATCAGAAGTTTCAATTTCGACCTTAAACATATTCTTCATCTTTTCTAAGATGTAACCGATATGAGTCATTCCTTGACCCCCGATTAATTGTTGTGCTGTTTCAGGATTTCTAACTATTTCAAATGTTTCATCTTCTAATTTCAATTTTTGTAATGAACCAGATAATTTATCTTCATCGTTCTTATTTTTTGGTTGGATGGCAACATAAATAACTGGATTTGGATGTTCATTTTGTGGATAAGTAATTTGATCTTTCTTGTCACAGAAAGTAAGGCCATTATAAAATTCTGATACTTTTGCCACGCAGGCGATATCTCCAGCACTAACAGAATCAACTGGTATTTGTGTCTTACCCATTATCGTAAATAATTGCGCAATTTTTACACTAGTTCCTGTTGTTGGTACATAAACTTCTTGTCCTGCTTTCAAGGAACCTGCATATAGTTTAAAGAAACTAATTGTTCCAATAAAAGGGTCAATTGTGGTTTTGAAAACATATCCTGCTAATGGTGCACTATCGTTCATTTCACGAGTGACTTCTTGATTATTAGCATTGAATCCCACTTTCAATGGTCTCTCACTTGGAGCAGGTAAAAAATCAACAATCATGTCTAATAAAACATCAACACCAACATTCTTTAAGCCAGCACCCACTAAGATGGGGAATAATTCTGACGCAGAAACGCCTGTCTTTAAACCTTGGCGAATTTCTTCTGCCGTTAATTCTTCGCCACTAAAATATTTTTCCATTAATTCTTCTGTTGTTTCAGCAACTTTTTCGATTAATTGCCCATTAACTTCTTCAACCTTAGCAGCTAGTACAGCAGGAATAGGTCCTTCTGTACATTCTGTACCATTAAATAAAACAGCTTTTTTATTTAATAAGTTAACAAAACCGCCAAAATTATTCATTTCACCAATTGGCCAAGTAAATGCTGTAGCATTTTTACTCAATTTATTTGTAATAGAATCGATTACTTCATTGAACTTCACATTTTCTTTGTCCATTTTATTGACAAAAATAAGAGTTGGTATTTTACGTTTATTTAATTCTTCCCATACTCTTTCAGCACCTACTTCAACGCCTTTAGTGGCATCGATTAATAGGACTGCACCATCAGTAGCAGATAGGACATTGCCAATATCGCCAATAAATTCTTCTGATCCTGGAGTGTCGATGAAATTAATTTTATTGTCTTTCCACTCACAAGGTAGTAATGAAGATATCAAAGTTGTTTGTCGGTTTTGCTCTTCAACAGAATAATCACCAACGGTAGTTTTACGCTCCACTTCGCCTTTTTTATCAATGGCTTTTGTAGCAAAAAGTAAAGCTTCACCCATGCTTGTCTTACCACTTCCCATATGGCCAAGCACCGTGACATTTCTAATATTGCTTGTTTTATATTCTTTCATTCAATATACCTCCTATAAAAGAAAACGTATTCGCACTATTATTATTATACTATAAGTTTTGTTTTTTTCAAAAGGTTTTTTAATTTATTTTTATCCAATCAAATTATATAAAAAAAGAGCTAAGCTCTCTTGCTTAGTCTCTTGTTTCTAACTTTTTTTGATTTGTTACTAAGGATGTACACAACGACACCACCAGCGATAACAACACCAATGGCTATGATAATCCAAATAGAAACAACACTTCCTTTGACTCTTTGCCACATTTCTAATACTGCTTCATTACGATCACCAAAATCTTCCATTACCCCACAACGAGCGATAATTTTTTCATCTGGATATTGAGCATCAAATTGACGACCTCTTTCATTAATCTTTACGATTGCTTTTCCATCAGTCAATTTTTCATTGGATAATGTTCCTTCAAAAAAGTAGCTTAAATCCACTTCTTCGCCTTCTTCATCTCCATACCACTCAATGATTTGATCAAAGATAGCATCTCCAGCGATTGCAGAAGTGTATCCGATTTTATTCATGTTCTTAACAGCAACTTCTGGTAATGATAAATAATTAATGAAGTCAGAAGCCAGTTCAACATTGGCTCCCTTCGGCATAACCCAACCATCAAACCATACATTGCTTCCTTCCTCGGGAACAATATAGTTTAATTCTATATCATTTTCTTCTTCCGCTGTGTCCATTGCATAAACAGCATCACCACTCCAAGCAAAATTAATATCAATCTTACCCGTAACAATATCCTTTTTACCACTATCAACTTCAAAGCCATAAATATTTTCTTTCATGAGATTCAAAGCTTCTTCTACTTTTTGTAAAGTAGTTTCGTCCGTTCTATTCATAATTGCAGTTATTTGTGTTTGATAATCATGAGCATCTATTTTGCCTTCTTGATAGTCCTTTGATAATTGATTTAATTCCTCTTTATAAACATAAAATACTCCAATTATATAAGTATCACGAACGCTATTCTTCGCTGTTGCTCTGTTTTTATAGGCTTCATTCCATAAAATAGTCCAACTTTTGATGTCTTCTTGACTGACTTTTTCTGGATTATAGATGAATCCCATAGTCCCCCACATGTAACCAACCGCATAATCTTCCCACCCATTTTCACGGAATAAATCCTTTAAATAGGGTGAAGCATACATTTGATAATTTGGAATATTGTCTAGATTAATCTTTTCTAACATATCCTCACGAATCATTTTTTGAATGGTGTAATCTGATGGGCAAACCAAATCATATGATGTCTTCCCTGTTTTTAATGTATTTAACATCAATTCGTTGGTTTCAAACATATCGTATACAATAGCAACTTCTTTTCCAGTCCTTGCTTTATAATCAGCAGCCCATTCTTCCATGACTGAAAGCCCAACTTTATTCCCATCTTCATCTTTTCCATCTTCAATATATTCATACCAATTATAAACTCGAAGAGTAAGTGCTTCCTCTTCTGCATTTACAGTTGTATTTGCTAGTAAAAAAACAGCAAACACCATTGCAATTAAAGAAATAATTGTTTTTTTCATTTACATTCGTTCCTTTCTAATTCCATAATTGTTTTTTGCTTTTCCATTCACAAT
>JAEZSA010000138.1 GCA_023422115.1 Bacillota bacterium
GAACTATAGCAGGAGAATATTATGGAGCGCGGAGAAATGAAGATGGAGAACCCGAAATAAATATTTGTAATGAGGAAACAAATTGGCATTCGTTCTATTATTCTATTAATCCAGATGGAACAGCAAATGAATTTGTTTCTGATGCTGGAACTTATGATCCCCGAACACGCGCATGGTACATTGCTGCTGTAGCGAACAAGGATACTACCTATTCTCCCATTTATAAACATTTTATAGTTGATGATTTAGCAGTTTCTGTCGCTAGACCCATTTATAATGAAAATAGTGAACTTCAAGGAGTTGTTAGTGTTCACTTGCTATTAACTGATATTGGAGAATATCTAAATGAAGCGGTTAAAGATTATATGGGAGTTGCAATTATTGTTGAAAAAAATACTTATGAATTGGTTGCAAATTCGCTTGGAGCACCAGACTTTACAATTTCGTCTGAAGGGGTGCTTCAAAGATATAAAATAAGTGATATTCAAGATGAAGACGTCCAAAAGGCTTATGCGCAGTATTTAGAAAATGAAAGTTCAAGTCAAATATACAAAGGATTAACTGATAATTATTTTATTAATGTAAAAGAATTAAATTTAAATGGAATTGATTGGATGGTAATTTCTGCGATTCCTGAATCCATATTTATGAAAAGTATCTTTCAAACGATGTTTTGGTCAGCATTAGTAGCAGTATTTTCTTTACTAGTTTTAATACTAATCTATAATTCTTTGATGAAGAAACGTATGAAACCGATAAAAACATTACTGAAAGCTTCTCAAGAATTTTCAAAAGGGAACTTGAAAGAAAGAATAGAAATTGTCCACAATGATGAAATTGGAGTTATTTCTAATGCATTTAATGGACTTGCTGATGAATTAGAAATACTGGTTGCCAATTTAGAAGAAACCGTTAAAAAAAGAACAGAAGAACTGAAAAATGTAAATATTGATTTAAAAGAAAATAAAGATGCTTTACAATTGATTTTAAATTCTGCTGCTGAAGGGATCTATGGTATGGACCTAGAAGGAAACGGGACTTTCAGTAATCCAAGTTGTATAAAGATGTTGGGCTACGAACACGAAGATGAACTTTTAGGTAAAAACCTGCACTTACAAATCCATCATCACTATAAAGATGGAAGAATTATGCTTGATTCTGATTGCAAAATCAATAAAATCTTTGAAACTAAAGAAGGAGTCCATGTTGAAGATGAGGTATTTTGGAAAAAAGATGGCACTTCATTTGAAGTAGAGTATTTTGCTTATCCTCAAATCAAAAATGGGGAGATTGTTGGTGCAGTTATTACTTTCATGGATATTAGTAAACGTAAACAAAGAGAAGCTGATATCGAATATTTAAGTTGTTATGATACTCTGACTGGATTCCGTAATCGTAGTTGTTTTGAAAAAAACAGAAGCAAAATTGATATAGAAGAAAATCTACCATTATCTATTATTTTTGCAGACATCAATGGTTTAAAAATGACAAACGATATTTTTGGCCATAGTGCAGGGGATAGATTAATCAAAGAATCCGCTCAAATCTTACAACATGCTTGTCGCCAAAATGATTTGATTGCTCGTCTTGGTGGTGATGAATTTGTTATCATATTACCAAAAACAGGAGAAGAAGCAACACGTAAAATTCTTGAGAGAATTAAAGAAGAATTTAAAACCGCTTATGTTGAAGCAATTAAATGTAGTATTTCCCTGGGTTATGATATAAAAACAAATCCAGATCAATCATTTGATGAGGCAATTGCTAATGCTGAAAATGCGATGTATAGAGATAAAACACTAAATCGTAAAACAATAAACAAAAATATTATTGATACGATTATAGAAACGCTACATAAGCGTAATCCAAAAGAAAAACGTCATTCGAGTGACGTTAGCAATATGTGTACAAAAGTGGGCTTAGCCTTAAAACTATCAGAAACAGAAATCATTAAATTAAAGAGAGCTGCTTATTTGCATGATATCGGTAAAATTGTTCTTGATGAAGAAATTTTACGAAAGGATTATTTTACGGATGAAGAACGAGAGAAGATACGACTACATTCAGCAGTCGGGTATCGAATTCTAAATTTATTTGATGATACCCTAGACTTAGCCGAATATGTATACGGACATCATGAACGTTGGGATGGATCAGGTTATCCACGAGGCTTAAAAGAAGAAGAAATCCCACTGATTTCACGAATTATTACTGCAGTTGAAACCTATGATCGTGTCTTAAATAGAGGAGAATTAACACTAGAAGAAAGAAAACAGGAAGCAAGAAATATCATTAAAGAGGGTGCAGGAACACAATTTGATCCACGTATCGCCGAAGTCCTTATTGGTATTCTCGATGTAGAAAGTAAGGGAGACTAGTATGGATTATACAAAACTAACGAAATCAGAACTTATCGAACAAATTCGCGCTCTTGAAATGTTGAATAAAGAATTGATACTGGAGAAAGAACAGGGAACAAAATTGGAATATGCATGGTCTGGTAATTTGGGCCACTGGTACTGGAACATAAAAACAAATGAAGTAACCTTTAATCCATTAAAAGTGACCACTTTAGGTTATGATATTAGTGAAATCCCTGAAAAGACAACCTATCAATTCTTTACGGAGAAACTTCACCCTGATGATTATAAAAAAGCAATGGATATTATGATTGGACATTTATATGGGAAATTAGAAGTATATGAAGTAGAATATCGGATTCGTACCAAAGAGGGCAATTATAAATGGTACTATGATCGAGGAAAGATTACTCAACGAGATGAATCTGGTAAGCCAATATTTCTTGCTGGAATCGTTTTTGATATTACTGAGAAAAAGGAAATTGAGTTAGAACTCGAAACTAAGAATAAAATCCTCGATGAAATGTCTATGCTAGATGGATTGACAAAGATTAATAATCATCGCTCTTTGTATAATCATTTGCATGCTAAAATGAAAGAAGTTAAAGCAACAAAGCATCCGCTTTCTATTGCTTTACTTGATATCGATGATTTTAAGAAGATTAATGATACAAAAGGTCATATTTATGGAGATCAAGTATTAGTAGATATTGCTAAAATAATGAAACAAAACATTAGAGAAGCAGATGTTGCTGGTAGATATGGGGGAGAAGAATTTATGATTATCTTTTCTAACACCAATTTACAAGTAGCTGCAAGCATTACTGAACGAATTCGCAAAGCAATTATGGAGTTTGCTTTTGTTGGAGGAGTTCATGTTACTGTTAGTGTTGGAGTAAAGCAATATTTAGA
>JAEZSA010000150.1 GCA_023422115.1 Bacillota bacterium
ACTGCAAACAGAAAAGTTGTATCTAAAAGTATGTGAATATGCAGCATTAACTGGAAGTGAAATGGTTGTGGATGCCTATTGTGGAGTCGGAACTATTGGAATGCTGCTTGCAAAACAAGCAAAGAAAGTCTATGGTATTGAGATTGTTTCTGAAGCAATTGGAAATGCGATTGAAAATGCAAAATTGAATAAAATTAGTAATATTGAATTCATTTGTGGGAAAGTAGAAGTAGAAATTAGTAAATTTACCAACACTCCTATCGATGTGATTGTAGTCGATCCACCAAGAAAAGGTTGTGAAATGGCGTTACTGGAAGCGATTAAAGCAAAAAAAATAAAACGAATCGTTTATGTATCTTGTAATCCAGCTACTTTAGCTCGTGATTTAGAGATTCTACATAGTGATTATAAGATTGAAGAAATAACATTGGTTGATATGTTTCCTCAAACCAGTGAAGTAGAAAGTGTTGTTTTACTAACCTTGAAATAATCAGATTTAAGTAAGGGGAAGTAGCAATAGAAAAAGATTGAAATTAAAGAAAAAATTGTGTATAATAGATAAGTAAATTCAGGAGGAATAATATGAAAAATTTAAAAGGCGCGTGCTTATTTGGTCAGTCAGGAGGACCTACTTCAGTAATCAACGCTAGTGCTGCAGGTGTATTTTTAGAAGCAATGAAGCATGAACAAATTACAAATATTTATGGTGCAGAGCATGGTATTAAGGGTATCCTTGATGAACAATTAGTTGATATTCGTATGGAAGACATCAAAGAACTTGAGTATTTAAAGAATACTCCATCATCTTCTTTAGGTTCTGTTCGTTATAAGTTAAAACCATTTCATGTTGATGATACAGATTACAAGAGAATTTTAGAAGTGTTCCAAAAATATGATGTTCGCTATTTCTTTTATAATGGTGGAAATGATTCGATGGACACATGCAATAAAATTAGTAAGTTCTTACAAAGTCAAAATTATGATTGTAATGTAATCGGTGTACCAAAAACGATTGATAACGACTTAATGGGTACTGATCACTGTCCTGGTTTTGGAAGTGCGGCAAAATATGTTGCAACAACAATGATGGAATTATATTTAGATACTCATGTATATGATACAGGAATGGTTACGATTGTTGAAGTAATGGGTCGTAATGCGGGTTGGTTAACAGCTGCAGCATCTCTTGCATCACTAAAGGGTTTAGGACCTGATTTGATTTACTTACCAGAACAAACATTTGATGTAGATGAATTTGTTGAAGATGTAAAGAAAGTTGCTGCTGCAAAAGATAATAAAGTTATGGTAGTGATTTCTGAAGGAATTAAAGATCGTGATGGAAAATATATTTCTGAATACTTGGTAAGTTTAGATCGTGATTCTTTTGGACATGCATCTCTTGGTGGAACTGCAACAGTACTTGCAGGAATTATTAGTGATAATACAAAGATTAAGGTTCGTCCAATTGAATTTAGTCTATTGCAACGTTGTGCTGCTCATATCGCATCAGGAACAGATATTGAAGAAGCATTTAATGCTGGTAAAATGGCAGTGAAGTATGCAGTTGAAGGATATACTGATCAAATGGTTGCCTTTATTCGTGATGAAAAAAGCGATAAATATAAAATCAACTATGAATTAATATCAGTCGATCAAGCTGCAAACGCAGAAAAGAAGATTCCAGATTCATGGATTAAAGCGGGTCATGTAGGATTGACAGATGACTTCTATAAATATGCATTACCACTAATCCAAGGTGCTTCTAATTCACCAGTTGAAGATGGATTACCTCGTTTTGCCCGACTAAAAAAGATTAGTGCAAAAAAATAATGAAAAAGAAATTTGGGCATAAGTCCATATTTTTTTCTAGGTGAGGAATATGATAAACATTTTCAAGAAAATCGTTAAATTTTTACTAAGCCGATTATTTGTGGTTACATTTTTACTACTTTTACAATTAGTTTTATTAATCACAGTTATTTTTGTTATCGGTTCTCGTGGAATTCTTTATTATGTCATTTTTAATATTATTGGCGGTCTTTTTGCATTTGCCATCTTAAATCGAGATTTTAATCCTGCTTATAAAATATCATGGATTATTGCTATTCTGGCAGTCCCTTTTGTAGGTGTCATCTTCTATACAATGTTTGGTCGAATTAAAATGAGTAAAAAAACCATTGATAGAATTGATAAGATGGAAGAAGAAAACCGGAAACTTCATCAAGAAAATCCAGGGTTCACAGATTTTAATAATGATGAACATCGAAAAATATACAATTATTTAATGAATACAACAGCTATGCCAGCATGGCAAAACACAAAGACTACCATTCTTTCACCAGGGGAAAAGTTTTTTCCAAGTTTGATTGAAGAACTTAAAAAAGCAAAAAAATATATTTTTCTTGAATTTTTTATTATTGCTGAAGGAAAAATGTGGAATGCAATCCACAAAGTCCTACGGCAAAAGATAGAAGAAGGAGTAGAAATCAGAATCATTTATGATGATTTTGGTTGTCTAAAATATATATCACGCGATTTTAAAAAACAATTACTATCAGAAGGAATTAAAATAGCAACATTTAATCCAATGATTCCAATTTTATCTATTAGTATCAATTATCGTGACCATAGAAAAATTGCGATTGTTGATGGCAAGGTGGGATGGACTGGAGGAATGAATATTGGGGATGAGTATATTAATAAAAAAGAGGTTTTTGGTTATTGGAAAGATGCTATGATTAAAATTGAAGGAGAAGCAGTACTAAGCTTAACCAATTTATTTATCAATATGTGGGAATTTTGTACTCGAGAAAAACTAGATTATCATCATTACAAAGCAAATCACCAAGTAAATAGTGAAGGAATTGTACAAGTATTTGGAGATAGTCCTTTTGAAGGTTATCTTGTTACAGAAACAGTGTATATGAAACTAATTACTTACGCAAAAAAGTATGTCTATATTACAACTCCTTATTTAATCATTGATAATGAAGTCATCACTGCTTTGAAATGCGCTGCTTTAAGTGGTGTAGATGTACGAATTATTGTTCCTCATATTCCAGATAAACGAATTGTATTTTGGATTACACAATCATATTACATGGAATTAATCGCTGCTGGTGTTAAAATCTATGAATACACTCCAGGATTTATCCATGCAAAAGCAATTATAGCTGATGATTCATTAGGAGTCATAGGTTCTGCAAATCTTGATTTTCGTAGCCTTTATCTTCATTTTGAATCTTCATGCTTGTTATACAATACGCCTTCTCTATATGATATTAAAGCAGATATTGATGAAGAATTGAATAAATCAGAATTAATCACATTAGAAAAATGTAAAAAAGTGAATATAGTAAAAAGAATTTTAGTGGGAATTTTGCGAGCTTTCGCTCCAATGCTATAAAACTATTGAAATGGATATAAAAAATTAATATAATAAATGAAACAATATAATAGGAGAAAAAAATGAAATTGTTAAAGAAGTTTTTACAAATTATTATTGTTTTAGCTGTTTTCTTACTATTGGCTGTTCCTGTTCAAGCAGCATCCACAACAACGGGGAATGCTACCTATAATGAGGAGCAAAAACTAGACAAAATGAATGTTGGTTATGGTGTTAGTTATTATCGTAGTGTTGGTAAAACAACAGCAACCATTCGATCTGGAACTTATAATCAAACAGTTCATTATCTAAACACTGTTTGTAATGACACAATCCGTGTTGTTCCATGGACAAAATTTGTCAATAACAAATGGAAATTAACCACAGTTCGTAATTTAATGATCGATTTTGAAGAGAAAAATCCAGGTTGGATTGTTTTGGCAGGAGTTAATGCAGATTTCTTTGATATTAATTCATTAAATCCATTACCTTATCAACCGAATAATGCGCAAGTTTTTGAAGGAAATATTTATAAGACAAGTGGGAAAAGCTATAATCGTACCATTGGAATTACCAATGATGGTGCCATTGATTCTCTAATTATGAGGGCTGTACCACCAACAAGACAATATATGACACTTGAAGTACTGGATGAAAATGAGCAAATAGTAACAAGTTTTGATATTGAGAAGATTAATGCAACACCAGATAGCAATCAAACTGCAGTATTTTTTGGAACGTATAATACTTCCCATGTTTATGAAGGAAAAACAATGCCGGGTATTCCTGGTGCCAGTGTTTATTATGTGGAAGAAGCAGATTTGGCTCTACCCAATTCCGATAAAGATTTCTATGGAAAAGGAACAATTACATCTGCTAGTGCTTTTACTATTGCTGTCGGTCAATTTGCCATTGCTAGTAAAAATCAAGAAGTTATCAATGCTTTAGCAATAGGTACAAAAATTAGAGTTCAACGCTATTTTACGGAAGAGTTTGCTAATCTACAATATGTAATCGGTGGTGGAACTGCCGTATTAGCGGATGGAGAAGCTCCGAGTGATGTCAATACAGCGGCATCAGTTATGGGAACCAATCATCCAAGGACTGCAATCGGTAGAAAAGCAGATGGTAGTATTGTACTAAGTGTTGTTGATGGAAGAATTAATGAGTCTGTTTCTCGTGGAGTATATGGGGATGAATTAGCTGCAATTATGAAACATGCAGGTTGTGTTGAAGCCTATAATCTTGATGGAGGTGGTTCTTCTACACTAGCGGTTCGTGAAAATGGAGGATTTGTAATCAAAAATGTTCTATCAGAGAATTATGAAAGAGCAGTAACAAATGCAATCTTAGTAGTGACCAGGGCTCCAGAATATGAAGTAGAATTAACAGATGCTACAGATAAAACACTAGAAATCAGCATCGCTCCAACAATCGCTAATGGCCATGATT
>JAEZSA010000163.1 GCA_023422115.1 Bacillota bacterium
TAGCGATTTGATCGACGAAAACTACAATGAATATGCTGACAAAAATATTAATTTAAAAGTTTACAAATGCAAATACATTTCTGGTGAAATACATGACACCGAACATCAAGCATTGAAATGGAATAAACCTGAAGATGCTGAATTCTTAGACTGGGCAGACGCTGACAAGCCAATAGTGGAAACGTTTCTTGATTCGCTTCCAAAAAGAATAGATGGAAATATTAATTTTGATTATTTTGAAGCTGAAGCGGTCAAGCCAAACAACAAAGATTTAGCGAGAGCTGTTCAAGATTATGAAAAGAGCCAAAGAAATAAGCAAAAGTCTGGCGATATGGCGGAAGAAGCTGTTCTCAGATACGAAAGAGATAAGCTAAATAATTTGGGTCACCCCGAATTAGCAGAATTGGTTAAGAAAGAATCGGAAACAAACTCCGCGGCCGGATATGACGTTGTATCTTATGAAATCCAACCCGATGGTAGTTTTGTTGAAATTCATATAGAGGTAAAATCTGCCAGAAAGAGCAACAAATATATCGAATTCTTCATAAGCGAAAACGAATTAAACAAGTTCAAGGAAGATCCAAGACATAAAATATATTGCCTAATCAAGTCTGGGAGAAGTTTTAAATTACACGAAGTTAACAAAGGCGACTTCTTTAGAAATGATTATCTATCTCCAATGACATATAGAGTAAGAATCAGAGTAGCTGAATAGGTCGTCGCCCTTTTCTCTGCATGAATTTTATTGTCTTGTAAACTTTTTATGAAATGTAGTTCCAATTAAAAACATTACTTGAAGTGCAGATTTCACACGGCATTAAACATTGGTGTCTCCAATGACAATATATGTGTTATTATTTTTATACCTTAAATTGAAATTTTTATTTCAAAATGTGGGCTAAACAAAAAAATGAAATTATCGGTAAAAAATTCAATATACCAAGCCATTGTTAGCAATAAATGGCTCGATATTTCTTATTTAAATAAGAAAGACGAATCAACAAATTACTATATTGGCATTAAAGATATCGATATTCAAAAAGGTGTCATTATTTGTGACATATTTAATCCGTATAGAAGCACCGATATTGTGGGAGAAGGAAAGAAAGAGACCTTTATTTACGTGAGTGGAATAAAAGCAGCCTCAATCCTCGAACAAAGTTTTTATGAAACACCAAAGGAGCTTATTACGAAGGTTGAAAACGATTCAATGGTTGGTGATTTTCTTGAGGTTATAAATTTTGACAATAACATCTTGAGATATTTATCCGATTGTTATCGATTAGACAATGACCCATTCTTAAAAGAAGTGGTAATGATTGATGGAGTTGATTTGCACACTCTAACGGAGCAAGGAAAATATCAATTAGATGATAAACAGTTCAATGCAATTTTAGACAAAGTTTTTAAAAGGCCAAAATTTGAAGCCGAGATCATTAATCGCTTCCAAACTTTGGCGATAAACAAATTTTCAATAGACATTGATGACAAACAATATGTCGTTGCCTATAGATCACTAACTCTTAATTTTAAAAACAAAACACTTAAGGTTGCTGATAAGTCATCAATCAATAAATCCTTCCTTGTGACCGAAGAAAAGAAAGTCACACTGGGAATGTATTTAGACATGAACCCGGACGATTTCTGTGCTAATTACGACACCAATGAAGCGGAGTATATCGGACAAATAGAGCAAAATTTTCACTATGGCGAAAAGATTAATACGCGTCCAACAATATTCTTCCTAATGAGAAATTTGCAACGTGGCGTTGATGAAGCTTTTGAATCAATTAATCAAATGGAAAAAGAAGGGAAACTGTCAATTCCTCTAAAATCCTTCTTTGGTCGAAATAAAAGCAAAAGCGGAACCTCGAAAGAAGTCAACATTGTAGTGTTTAATAGAAATAAAATAAATATCGACCAAATGAGAGTTATTTATAACTCGATGGTCAACCACGTTACCTATGTAAAAGGGCCACCGGGCACAGGAAAAACGGAAACCATTTTTAATGTTCTTATGTCGGCATATGCAAACGACAAAACTGTTTTGGTTTGTTCAAATAACAACCATCCTGTTTCAGATATTTTTAAAAAAATGGATTGCTTTTTGGAAATTAAAAAGCCTTTTTCAGATGAAACAGAAAAAATTATTTTTCCAATGATTCGTCTTGGTAATAATTTAGAAATGCAAGAAACAATTATTAAGTTAAGAGAAATACTAAATTTTGTGTCAAAGCACGAAAAATCTCGGGTTAAAGAAGAAGCAACTGAAGCCAGCAAAAATAGATCAATGTCGGGCTTTAAGGAGCTTAGAAACCTTTTAATAGAATACGAAAATCAAATTGATTTAAAAGAAAGAATTGACACCCTTATAAAGATAAGAAAAATGACTATAATAGATCAAATTAGTGGGAAGCTTGATGACCAGATTGGATTATACCAGGCAAAAATTAAAGGATCTCGTATCATAAAAGATGAAGATGTTTTAAAATACGCAATTTCAGCTTCCGAAGACAAAGACTTCCAAAACTATGTATATTATTCCTCGCTTTCAAGATTAAAAAAAATATCTTCTGATACATACAAGGAGTTGAGAGGAATTCTTCAAATTGCTGATATCACAGAAGGTGTCAGAGAATTGAATAAATGGATAAAAAATGATGCCAACCTTCGACGCTTGTTAGCCATTTTTCCTGTCGTTGTTTGCACCAATCTTTCTTGCGAAAAATTGGGCAGTCCCAAGCCTCACTTTGATTTAGTCATTATGGATGAATCAGGACAATGCAATATAGCAACATCATTAATTCCGATTGTGAGAGGCAATGATTTACTTTTAGTCGGAGATACGAATCAACTCCAACCCGTCACTGTAATTGAAGAAAATGTTAATGAGAATTTACTTGAGAGATATTCAATTAGTGAAGAATACGACTATGTCCATAACTCAATTCTTTCTACCATGTTAAGAAAAGATAATAATTCGAAACAGATTCTTCTTAGATATCATTATCGATGTGGCAAAAAGATTGCCAATTTTGTCAACCAAAGATTCTATGAACAGCAACTTAAATTGCTCAATGAAAAATCTGGGGATTTGATTTATTACAACGTTCAGAACACTTTTAATCCAAACGCAAGAAATTCCTATAAAGATGAGGCGGCTCAAATTGCAAAAATAATTAAAGAAAACAAATATAAAGATGTTGGTATTATTACTCCCTTTGTCAACCAAGCTGCGCTCATTAATGAATATTTGATGCGTCTTGGCATAAACGATGTTAAAGCAGGAACTATTCACACACTTCAAGGATCAGAAAAATCGGTGATCATTATGTCGGCAGCCTTGTCAACTAAGACAAGTATAAAGACTATGGAGTGGATAAAAAATAATCACGAATTAATCAATGTTGGTGTAACTAGAGCGAAGGACAAATTTGTTTTTGTTGGTGATAAAGAAGCCATAGATAAATTAAGCGGCGAAGAAAACAATGATATAAAAGTGCTTTCAGACTATGTTTATAAGAACGGAGACATTGTTATACCAAAAAGCGATGCAATTATTTCTTTTGATTTCTCCAACGACTCAAAAAATGAGAAAGATTTTTTTGACACCATTCAGCCATATTTCAATAGGCGCGGATCCAAATTTCGGGTTGAGCGCAATGTTCCCGTCAAAGA
>JAEZSA010000184.1 GCA_023422115.1 Bacillota bacterium
GTATTTAGCGTTGCTGTAATCGTTGCTGTACCAATCTTAACACCAATTAATTTACCATTCACATAACGAATGATCTCTGTATCACTAGAGGAATAGGTAATTGTATAACCTGTTATATCTAGGATTGAAGTCGCTACACTTGTGAATTCTTCTGTAATCACGACATTAACACTTGTTGAAGCAAATGTAAATATTGGTTTTATTTCATATTTACCATAAATCTCATCTGCTACAGTGGTTGCTACCATACTTCCATAAACATAAATATAACGATCAAAATCTCCAAAACTATTCGCTTCAACGATTGGCAATGCCGTTGCTTTGATGATAATACGAGTCAAGTTGGTATTGTTATCAAATGCTAATGGCATGATTTCAAGGCTATTGGCACTGATAATCACTTCTGTAAATTTGCTACCCACAAAAGCTCCCGTTTCTATTTTATTTACTGTTGAAGGAATTGTTAATTTCAATCTTGTCAATGGTACTAAATCTTGTATGATTGTTTCACCATTCTTCGTTAGCAAGATACTATCGATTACTTTATAAGTGGTATTAGAAGTATCTAAAGTCACTGTTACAAGATTGTTGCAACCAATAAAAACCATTTTTCCAAAACTAGATAAATATTTTGGTAAAACAAGGCTCAATAATTGGGTACAATCTTTAAAGGCATAATCCTCTATACTTCTTACTCCAGTACCAAAAGAAATTGCATCTAATGTACTACAGCCAGCAAAAGCATATTTTCCAATTGATATCACAGATGCTGGAATCGTGATGTTTCTTAATCTTGTACAGCCAGCAAAAGTATAATCTTGAATACTAGTGATACCTCCTGTAACAATGGTAACTCCTGTCATATTAATACATCCCTCAAAGGCATGAGAACCTATTAATGTAACTGTATTTGGAACTGTAACTGTAGCGATTGTATTAACCCCGCTAAATGCATAATCAGCTATTGTTCTAACATTAGCTGGTACTGTGACATTACTACTTGCCCCACTAATCTGATTATATTTGTATAAAACATTTCCAAACATCACAAATTGTGTTGTTGTAGCGTTATCGTACCACTGAGTATTATGGAAGGCCTTGATTCCTATTTCAGTAATACCACTACCACCCGTGATGGTTGTTAGTGAGGAACAATTATAGAAAGCATACTCGCCAATCTTGGTTACTGAACTAGGAATAGTAATTGCCTCAAGCATGGTGTTATCATAAAAAGCTCGTTTATCAATAGCAACTACATTTCCTATTATTGTTCCAAATGGTGTATTTACCGTAATCGTTTGGTCAATAATCAGTGTATCATCTATCCCTCGATACTCTAATATTGTAATTTTATTATCATAGTGCGCTAGATATAAATCATTATATGTTAAGAAAAGAGTTCCTTCTTCATAAACATCATAATTTGACCAATAAGCGTTATTACGATATCGAGATATATCATAAGAGCGAGCAAAAACAATCAAATCATCGTAGATGTAATCGCTAATAACATGAACTTCTTCTGCTTCCATTGTCACTTGAGTAACATTTTTTGGTAAAGCCTTATGCCCTAACTTAGTAACACTTGTGTCAAACATAATTGTTGTTGCAACACTATCATAGAATGCATAAGCACCTACAGTAACAACGAAATAACCCGCTACCTTTCTAATCTCTCCAATTTCATCTTCAAGAGTATCCAGATATTTTACAATCGTTACTTCCTCTAAAGCACTATCAATAATATATTTATAATAAGAATTCTCTAAAATTGTTGTCCCTATCTTGTAGATTTGATACTTATTCCAATCACTATCTGCCAAATAATTTGGTAAAACTGTTTCAGGAACAAAGAACAAAATCCAGTTATCTGCTAATACTGTTGTACGAGGTACTGTTAATGAATTAACAGTAACACTATCCAATGCAGTACAATTATGGAATGCTTTATAACCAATATAAGTAATTGATGTTGGTAAACTAATTGTTTCAACTATTGTATTGTTTGCAAATGCCATAGCATAAATACTAGTTACATTCATACCATTGATTATCGCAGGAACAATCACATTTTTCCCTGTTCCAATGTACTTCACGATACCAATGCTATTATCATAGATAGAATAGCGGAAATCTCCACTTTGAGCAATGACAGAACCAACATTATGAACACTACACTGAGTAAAATTGTTCAAGTAAATATTGAAATACTCACTGGCCACTAAAACTACGTCTTCACTATGACATACTTGATAGCCAATATTGGTTGGACAAGCACCAAGGAAACGGATACTTGTATCTATCTCATTCTCATTATATAAAGCAAAATCAGCTAAATTCTTTATGCTTTGAGGAACAACAATTTCACTTGTTGTGATTGGCATATAATATATTGCAAATCTACCAATGGTTTCAACCGCCTTACCATCAATAGTGGATGGTAGAGTAACTGAATCACTCCAACTCAATACTCTAATAATAGTAATCTTGTTTGCTAGTTCACCATAAATATAATTACTTACTTTTGTAATGACCATTGAATTTGGATATATCACTGTATTCTCATAAGTAACTAAATATTCATCTAGTAGATTATCTGGAACAATTAAAATAACATTCTTATCAAATTCTTTTGCAAAGTTTACAAGATTGGATCCCTGTGCTCTTACAATCTCAAGATTATTTAAGCCATCAAAAGCTCTTCCCTCAACAAAAGAAATTACATTAATACCAATAGTATTAGGAATAACAACTTCACTATCATCTCCAAGGTATTGTAAAATACCATATTTCGTTAGACGACGAATTACTGCAAAGTCCCCCATGATGATTTCTTTATCATATACATTGGAAAGTTCAGAAAAGGCATTTGTTCCTGATAATAAAATAGTAGGAACATATACTATTGTATTGGCCAACTCAGCCTCAAAAGTAGTTTTATATCCAACTGGAATAGTAATGTCACCGTCCACCTGTAAATACTCTAGGTTAAGGTCTAATAAACCATTTGTCTTTATTTCTTCAATTGTGCTTGGCAGACTCAAACCTCTAACACCAGCTAGTCCATAAAAAGCATAACTTTCAATGATAGTTACATCCTTTGCATTGATTTGGCTAGGAATTTGTACATTGATGTCTGAACCTAAATATTGTAGGATAGAAATTTTACCATCCACTTCAACAAACAAGAAATCACCAGATTTTTGTGTTGTTGAATAAATGGTTACATCCCATGCTGCATCATAGTCAGCAACTTTATCACTAGCAACAATGACTTTAAAATGTGTACTTACTCCTTCAAATGTAGTTGCACTTGTTGAAGGTACAGTAGCGACAGCACTAAAATCAATTGCTGAAACATTTGTATTTGTGAAAAGATGATCTCCCAGTTCAATAGTTGTACTTGGAAAAACAACACGTATTAATTTAGTTGTATCTTTAAATGCTTCATCACTAATTATTGTTACTGTGTCTTCTAAAACAAATTCGATATCCGCTTTCCCTTTTGGATATAACAATAAAGTAGTTTTTGCTTTGTTATATAATACTCCATTTACTGTTGTAAAATTAGGAGCATCTCCAACAATGGTTATTCTTTCCAAAGTAGTAATAGACAAAAGAGATGTATAAGTAATTGTTTCAATATATTTTGGTAATGTGATACTCTCAAGTGTTCCGGTATTCAATAGATTACCCAAAAAAGCAACCTTTAAACCATTCAAATATTCAGGAATAATTAAATCTGTAACTCCTTGAACATCCCAAGAATTTATTTTTATTTCATTTGGTGTTGATAATTGATCTGTTTCATATAAAATTGTATTTTTAAAATCAAATTTACCATAAACTGTAATGTCTTCGGTAATAATCGTTGTATCAAATCTAAAAATACTAATGAATTCATTGGTTTGATACCATCCTAATAATTCTAAATAAGGAATATCAACCGTAATATTGGTTGCTTTTCCGTTATGGGGGATTTCTTGTGTTTTTAAAACATTTCCATTATAATCCACATAAGTTACTGTATAGGTATTAATTGCATATTTAGCTGTGACAATCATGTCACTAGAAACATCGGTTGTTACTTTATCCCAACCGATAAAATGATATCCTTGTGCATCCATTAAATCAGGATCCGTTGGCAACACTGCATCAGAACCATATTCAATTGTTTGCTCTGACAATACAGTTCCATCTGCATCTTTAAATACAATAATATAGGTTGATACTGCATATACAGGTCTTACGATTAAATCATATCGTACTTCGGTAAAGGCTACATTCCATAATCTGAAATCATATCCCTCTCGTACTGGAGGAATAGGAGCAGTCGCTGATAATCCATCTCCAACTGTTTGTACTTTTAGAATACTTCCCAAATGATCCAAAAAAGTAACGGTATGATTAAATAACCATTTTGCAATAAACACATAATCATGAATAATTGGAGTATTAAAATCAAAAGAACTTTCGTCGGTAATATCAATATACCAACCACCGAAAGTATATCCATCTTTAGTCGGATTGGTTGGTGCAGTTGCTTTTTGATTATTAACAACTTCCATACTGTTTACTTCGCTTCCACCATCAGCATCAAATATAATAATATGTTTTTCCTGAGGAATATTTGGATCTATTGCCCATCGTGCATATAGGTTCAAGTTTTCTCTAACCGCGCTCTCCCAATTAAATAATGTTGTTAGAGAACTATCAATATACCAACCAGCAAAAATGAATCCTTCTTTGATTGGATCTGTTGGTTTATTAACAACCTCGCCAGATAAAATTATTTTTGATCCGATTGGTGTTCCACCATCAGAGTCAAAATTCATTGAAAATACAATTCTTGTCCACTTTGCATAAAGAGTAGTATCTTCTGTAATTGCCATAGTTGATATAAAACTTGTTGTTAATTGTGAATTTAAATACCATCCGCTAAATTCATAGTCCTGTTTCGTTGGATTAGTAATAGTAGGGATCGTTCCATTATGATGAACCTCTATATCATCCATCAAGGTTCCCCCATTGGTTGCAAAGCTCACTGTCCATTCTGCCACTTTCCATTTTACATATAAAGTAAAGTCTTGTGTTACCAACGATGAAAAATTATATTTTTGCGTTAAGTCAATATCCGTATACCAACCTTCAACTTCAAATCCAGTTTTTGTTGGTTCTAATGGTTCAGCTAATAATTGATCTCTTAGCACAATAACGCTATCAATTTCACTACCACCATTGCTATTAAAATCAATTGTATATTCTTCTGGTATCCATTTACCATAAAGAGTAAAAGAATTACGAACTATATTTTCAAAATTATATATCGTAGTCAGTTCTTCATCAATATACCAACCACCAAAAGAATACCCCTCTTTTACTGGATTTTCTGGTGCTGATACTGTATCTCCTGTTGCAACATCAATGGTAAAGGTAAATACT
>JAEZSA010000172.1 GCA_023422115.1 Bacillota bacterium
TTGCTAAAGGCGTTTTCGCCTATTTTGGAAACGCTATTTGGAATGGTGATGCTGGTCAGGGAGAGGCAGTCAGAAAAAGTATCTTCGGGTATTTCAGTAAGGCTTGTCGAAAGAATTATCGATTGCAAATTTTGGCAATTTCTAAAAACAGACACCCCGATTTTAATAATTTTCTCATGCATAACGACTTTAGAAAGCAAACAATTTTCAAAGGCAAAGTCTTTAATTTTTACAACTTTTTTCGGAATTGCATATTCTTTAACGCCATCAATTTGATTAAAACGTGCTAAAATCGTGCCTTTCTTGTTAAAAATACCGCCATCAATTGTTAAAAATTTGTCATTCTCTAAACTATATTTAACGCCTTTAAAATTTGTACAACCCTGAAGATGAACTTTTTTGATTTCTACTTCACTCTTGCCTAAAGAAATCGTTTCTAATGAAGTACAATCTTCGAATGCCCCTCCGTATTTGCTAATTTTTATTGTTTTAACATTATCGCCAAGGTCGAGATGCTTAATCGACTTACAGCCTTTAAAGGCTCTCGTTCCGATGATGCTTATTCCAGAGGGCAAAATAATACTTTCTAACTTTTCACATCCATAAAAACAATCAGTTGGAATTTCGGATAAGGCGTTTGGAAGAGTAATGCTGGTGAGAGAAGTACAACCAGAAAAGCCACCCACTATAGCGATACTATTGGGAAGAGTAATGCTGGTGAGAGAAGTACAACCAAAGATGCCATTAAATTTAGTAACACTATTAGGTATGGTAATGCTGGTTAGAGCAGTACAATTATCAAACGCATGTTCATCTATGGATTCCACACTGCTAGGGATATCGATATTAGTAAGAGAAGTGCAGCCTTCAAAAGCATGTGGGCCAATGGATTTAAGGCCGTTGGGAATGGCGACATTAGTTAGAGAGACACAAGCTTCAAAAGCGTGTGGGCCAATGGATTTGACGGCCTTGGGGAGGATGATGCTGGTGAGAGAGGCACAAGCTTTAAAAGCATAATCACCGATGAATGTGACATTGTCGGGAATGGTGATGCTGGTGAGAGAGGCACATTCACAGAACGCTCCGTAGCTAATTGTTGTAACGCTTTTTGGAATGGTGATGCTGGTCAGGGATGTGCAGGAATAGAAGCCAGAAATTGAGGAAATTCCTTCTTCAATAACGACTCTCTTTAGATTTGTATTTCCTCTAAAAGCGTTTCCATCAATGGATTTAACTTTCATGCCACGAATCGTGGAAGGTATTTTATAACTTTCCTGGGTTTTGTCGCTGTCAAATATCTCAGCGGTTGTCTCTCCATCAAAAAAAGTGGCAAATTTCAGCCCTTTTTCAGCAAAGCCCGGATTCAAAGAAAAGGCGGAAGTGACTGTTAAATACATTTCTAAATCTTCGTGGGTGTCTGGCCATTGATTAAAAACGCCAACAACTTCTGCGGGCTGATCTGCAAGTTTGCCTTCAACAAAAACAATATCGCCAACACGAACTATAAAATCGCATAAATAAAAGAGTTTAGTACCGTTTTCAAATTTAACCTGTATTTTTTTATTGTTGTCTTTAAAGGAAATGGGGCGCATATTTTTGACAGCTTCCTGAAGACTTGTGGGTGGGGCGTTCACCTTATCTTCCTCTACTTCAATCCACACAGATACAACTCTAAGCATATAAGAACTCATGTCGAGAACATCAAAAATTTCCACAACCCTTCCGATACTGCCGCTTCGTTTTCCTTCGACATAGACAATGTTGCCAACATCCACTTTAAATATGCAATTATAGCGATATGCCTTGCCGTCTTCAAAGCTTACTTTTATAGTTCTCATAACATCATATTTTGTGACTTTTTGTAGCATTCTTTTTTTCCTCTCCAAAATTCAGCGATGTCCAATAATAGTTTTTATTATGTTTATAAGATAGGTGGGGTGAGTTTTTTTGTTCTTATAATAGCAAACATCGCCTCAACATTATCCATAATCGGTTCTCGTTCTTGGGTTGTTGAATTAAGTGCGAATTTTTCATCGACTAAGTCGATGTACATTGTATATTGTCCATCGTCACCCATATAATGTTTTTCCCATATTTTTTTCGAAACTTTGTCTTTAATCTTTAGCTGCTCGAGAGCTAAATTGTCAAAACTAATAATTTTGAAATCTTCTGAAAGAGAAATAATTTCTTTTTCTAAAAGATTAATGTTTTCTTCAATAAGTTGCGAATAATACTTCTTCCCCCGTCCATATTGTTTGTAGCCAAGGATAAGAATTTTTAGTCTCTTGCTGCTTAAAGATTTAAAAATCTTTAAATCGTGATAGCCTGCAATGAGGTGTAAAACAGCATTTTTGTGCTTTTGGCAAAAGATTGCCAGTTGTTGATCAGGAGAAGTTACGGAGATACCTAATCCATATATGAGTTGTTCGGCAATCAGCTTTTCGATAAATACAAGGTTAGCAAACAAGTGATCTTGATTGATGGTCATGTTTGCGATGACGCCTTTCTCTTTAAGCACATTAAGAAATAATAGTAAGTCAGGATGTTCTAAAGGGTTACCACCGCCAATAGCTACTTCTGTTCCGGCGTGCAAGGTTTTAATAAAAGGATGGTTAATATTTCCGTGCCTTCCATCTGTTTTTGAGTTCTCGTGGCACATCGGACATTCTTTGTCGCAACAGTTGGTAATTTTCATGTCGATACTCTCAGGAAAAAAAGGCAAAAAGGCGCCTTCTTCAGTTCTTCGTATTTTGGTGCCGTCCGAAAAAATGCTAACTTGGTAGTTACCGTTTTGATATTTACTAAGAACTTTGATAATATGCATTGCGATGATTCCTTCCCGCGTTACAAAACGATTCCGCCCATGGCAAAAGCGAGTTGCTTCTTTTTGTCTTTATATACAAACGAATTAGGGAATTTTTCTTCAAGTATTCTGGTAATATTTTCTTCTTCGATGTTAATAAGAACATAAAGGTTCTTTTTGGCCCGGGAGGCACCGACATAAAACAAGAAATTATCATCAACAAAACATTTTTCGTCTACGTCGACTAAAATAATGGTATCAGCTTCCAATCCTTTAAAAGTCCGGCATGTGTAAAACTTTGTTTTAAGCCCGCCAGATTGATAAAGGGAGCGGTTTATGATGTCGTTTGCAAAAAGGGACAATTCAATCGTCTTACACGTCAAAATAGCACGATCACTTTGTCCATCGCCACTATGTTTATTAATAATTGTCTTTAAACGGGTGATGGCTTCCTCTTTGTTTTGATAAAAGACGAATTTGACTTCTTCTCCACTTGGAGCTCGTTCAAATAAAATAGGCTCGGCACCAATAAGAGACAAAGAAGTCTTGGCG
>JAEZSA010000176.1 GCA_023422115.1 Bacillota bacterium
GAAGATAGCTATATCATAACAAAAGAAATGTCGAAAGCGACATTCAAACAAATTATTGCAAAAGTCGATTTTTATGCAAAATTTATAAATTAAAGGTGAGAATATGAAAAAATATAATGTTGCTGTAGTAGGAGCTACAGGTTTAGTAGGGGGAACTTTTTTAAAAGTATTAGCGGAATATCATTTTCCAATTAATAATTTGCGTTTATTAGCATCAAGTAGAAGCGCTGGAAAAGCCATTGAATATTGTGGGAAAGAGTATATTGTTGAAGAATTAAAAGAAACCAGTTTTGAAGGAATCGATATCGCTTTATTCAGTGCAGGTGGAGAAATTAGTAAAATCTATTGTCCAATAGCAGCCAAAAGTGGAGCTTTAGTCATCGATAACTCTAGTGCTTGGCGTAATGATCCAAGTTTACCACTGGTTGTTCCCGAAGTGAACCCGCATGATATTAGAAATAAAGGAATTATTTCCAATCCCAACTGTTCTACGATTCAATCCATTGTTCCTTTAAAAGCATTAGATGAAAAGTATGGATTGAAACGTGTGGTATACTCTACTTATCAATCAGTAAGTGGTAGTGGTATGAAAGGAGTTCATGATTTAGAACGAACATTAAAAGGAGAAAAAAATGAATTTTATCCTCATGAAATCGCTAAAACGTGCATTCCCGAAATAGATGCCTTTTTAGAAAACGGATATACAAAAGAAGAAATGAAAATGGTCAATGAAACTAGAAAAATGTTACATAAGCCTGATTTACCAATCGCTGCAACTTGTATTCGTGTTCCAGTTCCAAACTCTCATGGGGTATCAATTATGGCAGAATTAGAACAAGAATATAATGTGGAAGATGTAAAAGACTTATTTGCGAATTACCCAGGATTGAAATTAGTCGATCAACCCCTAGAACATTTATATCCGACATCAACCCTTGCTAATGGAAACGACTTCATTTATGTTGGACGTATTCGTCGTGATTTAAGCTCTCCAAATGGAATTCTATTTTATACGGTTGGCGATAATATTCGTAAAGGAGCAGCTAGTAATGCTGTTCAAATCGCAAAGTATGTTGTTGATAAAGAAATGCTATAATTGGTAATGGCAAAACCTTGTATAATTACCATTGGTAACGTTTACATTTTGCAAGAATTGACAACAACAGGTGCAAATGCTATAATGAATAAAAATAAAGTAAAAAGCGTTGAAGAAGAGAAAAGTATTCCCCCTTTTTGTAGAGAGTTCGTGGTTGGTGAAAATGAACAAAAGGCAATATGCAATATACACTTCCTAGCTTAATCATTGAATAATAGTAGATGATTACGGAAATCTCCGTTATAAGATTAAGAGTTGATGGACTCGAACGAGCGATGACTTGTATTTTAAAAACAAGTGATAAATAGGGTGGTACCGCGGAATATAACACTTTCGTCCCTACTAGGTAAGACTAGTATGACGGAAGTTTTTTTATTTTATTTTTGAAATTGACGACTATGGAGGATTTAAAAATGTCAAAAATCAAATTTTTCTTAAACGAAAGTATGCCCCTAGAAATGCATAAGGTTCGTGTTGTACAAAAACTTAATCTAATTCCTATTGAAGAAAGAAAAAAAGCTCTGGATGAAGGAGGCTTCAATACTTTCTTATTAAAAAACCGTGATGTATTTTTGGATATGTTAACGGATAGTGGAACTAATGCGATGAGTGATCGTCAATTAGCATCGATGATGGTAGCAGATGATTCTTATGCCGGAAGTGAAACATTCTATCGTTTAGAAAAAGAGTTGCAATTTTTCTTTGGTATGAAATTCTTTTTACCAGCTCATCAAGGAAGAGCTTGCGAGAATATCATTTCTAAAACATTTGTAAAACCAGGAGATATTATTCCAATGAATTATCATTTCACAACCACAAAAACTCATATTGAATTAAATGGTGGTAAAGTTGAAGAAATTTTCATTGATGAGGCATTAAAAGTTACCAGCGATTGTCCTTTTAAAGGAAATATAGATACGAATAAATTAGAGAAATTAATTAAAGAAGTTGGAGTTGCTCGTATTCCTTTCCTGAGAATCGAACTAGGAACAAATTTAATCGGTGGACAACCAATTGCTTTAGAAAACATCTTAGAAGTGGCTTAGATATGCCATGATTACAAAATTATGGTTGTGACAGATGCAAGTTTGTTAGCCGATAATATCCATTTCAATAAAGAACGAGAAGCATTTTGTAAGAATCTATCCTTGCATGAAATTGTGTTAAAGATTGCTGAAGTAACGGATATTATGTATTTTAGCGCTCGAAAATTAGGTTGTGTTCGTGGAGGCGGTATTTGTGTTCATACAGTAGAGTTATTTGATAAAATGAAAGATTTAATACCATTATATGAAGGTTTCCTTACTTATGGAGGAATGAGTGTTCGTGAAATGGAAGCAATGGCAATCGGTCTTGAAGAAACACTTGATCCCGAAATGGTGAATCAAGGACCACTATTCATTGAAGCCTTTGGAAAGAAATTAATGGAACAGGGAGTTCCAATTATTACACCAACAGGTGGTTTGGGTTGTCATCTTGATGCTCGTCGATTTATTCCTCATGTAAAGAGCGAAGAATATCCTGCAGGAGCACTTGTTGCTGCAATTTATCTTGTGAGTGGTGTTCGGGGAATGGAACGAGGAACCATTAGTGAAACAAGAAATCCAGATGGTTCGGAACATCCTGCTGGTGTGGAACTTGTTCGTTTGGCGTTACCTCGTCGTGTTTTTACAATGTCACAAGTTTCTTATGCAGTAGATCGTATTTCTTGGTTATTTAAAAACCGTAATTTAATCAAAGGATTGCAATTTGTAGAAGAACCAAAAGTATTACGC
>JAEZSA010000090.1 GCA_023422115.1 Bacillota bacterium
TAATTTCTTTTCTCGTGTTTTATCATTCATTTCAATTACTTCTACAATCTCACCATCTTTAATAATAGCTACACGATCACAATATTTTTCTATTTCTTGAAGGTTATGACTAGAAAGAAAAATAGTTACTCCTTTTTTCTTTTCTTCTAGTAGAAATTGAAACACCTTAGCTTGCATTAATGGATCTAAACCACTTGTTGGTTCATCTAATATAATAACCTTGGGTTTCTTTAATAATGCTTGGATTACACCTATTTTTTTTCGATTTCCTAAACTCAATTCACTTATCTTTCTATTTTTATCCAATTCAAAGTATTCACATAATTTGTTTACATATTCATAATCTTTTTCTTCACAAAAAGATAAAGCATAGTTTAACAAATCTATTACTTTCATTCCTTGATAGTATTCAACTTCTCCTGGTAAATAGGATGTGATTTTCTTTATTTTCTTTGTTTGATGTAAGCAATCTAAATCACATATAGTAGCCTCACCTGAATTAGGAGTAATCATATTTAATAGAATTCTAATTGTTGTAGTTTTACCTGCTCCGTTTTTACCAACAAATCCAAAGATTTCTCCTTCTTTTACTTCTAAATTAACGTTTTCAATTCCCTTGTTTTTTCCATAATACTTCGTCAGTGATTTAATTACAATCGTATTCATTGATATTCCTCCTTATAGAAACACTCTTTCATAATCACTATGTATCTTGATAATATATCCGTAATCTGTTCAAAAGATAATTCTTGATACTTTTTAATAATTCCATCTAATACCCATATTACCATTTGAATAATATCCTTGAGATCTACAGATGGTTTGAATTTTTCCAAATCAATTCCAGAAAAAATCATGTTTGAACTGCCATCAATTGTTTTTTTATTGTATTCTTGAATATCTTGCACAACTTCTGGGTCTTTTTCTTGATAAGCAACAATCAAGAATTCATAAACAAAGGGAGATTTATTAAAAAATGTTAGTTTCAATTTAGAAGATTTCTCCATCCTTTTAAAAAAATCAGATTCCTTTAAGAGGTCATCGACTAAAATCCTTTTCCCTTCATCGGAAAAATGTTTATATGCTGTCACAAAGAGATTCTTTTTATTATCAAAGTGATAAAAGATTAACCCTTTAGCAACCTTTGCTTTAATTGCTATTTCACTGATGGATGTTTTACGATATCCATTTTGCGAAAAGCATTCAGCAGCAGCTATTAATATTTTCAATTTCGTTGGTTCCATATACTATTTTTCCCTTCTATAAATCAATTATACTCTTGTTGACCGAATCGGTCAATACTTTTACGAAATTTTTTCGCTTTTTATATAATAAATGAAAAAGTGCTTGTATTGTATAACAAGCACTTTTTTAAACAATAAAACAATCACGGAGAAACTTATGATTTATTTTTTGCTTTCACGTTTAAAACACATAAACCAATCCAAGCAATATTGGTCCTCATCTTTTGTTTCCATTCTTTCTTTTGCAGTTCCACATGAACCAGCAGTTGGAATAATGACATCATCTCCTGGACGCCAATCAGCAGGTGTTGCTACACCATCTTTGTCTGCTTTTTGTAGAGCAAGAATAATACGTTTAATTTCATCAAAATTTCTACCCATAGATAATGGATAGTATAGAATTGTTCTAATCATTCCTTTTGGATCAACAACAAATACCGCCCTAACAGCTTGAGTTGTTGATTGTCCTGGTTGAATCATACCATACTTTCTAGCAACATCCATTTTAATATCTTCAATTAATGGAAATGTAACTTCAAGATTCTTATAACCTCTCCATTCTAATTCGTGAATTTTTCTTAACCATGCAATATGAGCATACAATGAATCTACTGATAAACCTACTAATTGCGTGTTTAATTCTTCAAATTCTTTCATCATTGATGCAAATGTCATAAATTCAGTTGTACATACTGGTGTAAAATCAGCAGGATGTGAAAACAAAATAACCCACTTGCCCTTGTAATCCTCTGGGAATTTAATCTTCCCTTGTGTTGTAACCGCTTCAAAACTTGGCGCTTTTTCTCCAATTAACGGCATAGAATAAACTTTTTCTTCCATTTTTTAATTTCCTCCTTGTTTATTTATATTTTTTATTTAAAGCCCTAATAATTTTTTTAAATCCTTTAATGGACGATAACCAACTGCTTGATTCACAATCTTACCATTTTTCATAACTACGATTGTTGGAATAGATGAAACTCCAAACTTCATAGCCAATTCTCTTTCTTCATCCACATTAACCTTTGCGATTTTATAGTCATCTGATACTTCTTCTGATAATTGATGAACAACTGGCGTTAACATCTTACATGGTCCACACCATGCAGCCCAAAAATCAATTAATACGATTTTGTCTGTTTTTAATACTTCGTTTTCAAATGTTTGTTTTGTTAAATTTATTACTGACATACTTTATCCTCCTTATTTATGTGTTTATTATACTATTAATAAAACTTTTATTCAGTGATATTGTCACATTAACTATTTGTATATTCATTTTAACATATTATTTTATTTAAAGTGAAAATATGCTACTATTGTTTTATAAGCCCTATCATCATTGACATACTTCACTTATTAAAGTATAATTAAACTAATTAGAATAGGGAAATGTGATAATATGGCTAGACCAAGCAAATGTAAAAGAATATGCTTTTTACCGGAAAATATTGAATTTTTATCAGAAAACAACTCCACAACAAAAACAATTGTTTTAACAATCGAAGAGTTCGAATGTGCTAGATTAATCGACTATGAAGGTTTAAGTCAAGAAGAATGTGCTTTAAGAATGGATGTTGCTCGAACCACAGTACAAAGATTATATAGTGATGTTCGCAGAAAAATGACCACTTTTTTTGTTGAAGGAAAAAAATTGACTATCAAAGGAGGAAATTATACTCTTTGTTCAAAAGAAAGCGAACCTTGCTTACAAAGAGGAAATTGCCATCGCCATCAAAAATGCAATAAATTCAACATTGGAGATAAAGAATGATGGATATAAAAAAAATACTAGCAAGCAGTTTTTTAATTTGGAATAACTTAACAGAGGAAGAAAAACAAAAAATAATTGATACTGTTGTCGTGAAAAAATTTGTTGCTGGTGAAGCAATTCATCACGGAGGGTACGATTGCTCTGGTTTAATTATTTTAGTGAGTGGTTCTTTAAGAGCTTATATGATGAATGAAAATGGGAAACAAATAACATTATATCGTTTATTTGATAAAGATATTTGTCTTTTTTCTGCTTCTTGTATGATGAAAGATATTACTTTTGATATTTATATTGATTGTGAGAAGGATGCAACTGCATTATTAATCCCTATTGATCAATATAAAGAGATTGTTGAAGAATCCCGTACAATTTTAGATTATACTAATCGGATACTTACTTCAAGATTTTCTGATATTATGTGGATTTTCGAACAAATTGCTTTTCATAGTCTTGATAAGCGTTTGGCTTATTACTTAATTGAACAAACATACAACGAAGACTCCAACATTCTAAATTTTACTCATGAGAAAATAGCGAATGATTTAGGTACAGCAAGAGAAGTTGTCAGTAGAATGTTGAAATATTTTGAATTAGAAAAAATAGTTTCGTTAAAAAGAAATAAAATCATCATTGAAGATGAAAAAAAGTTATCTGAGATTAGCGAGAAATAGTCATGACAAAACTAATAATCTTTGATATGGATGGGGTTATTTTCGATAGTGAAAAACTATATTTGCGTTTTTTAAGACTTGCGATGGCACGATGCCACTACAACTTAACAAAACAACAGTACATCAGTACGTTAGGTCTTACAGAAGCAGCAACAAAAATTAAAATGCAAGAATTATTTGGCTTAGATTTTAATTATGATAAGATTTATTCTGATGCTAAGCAAGAAATGATGAAGTATATCGAGAAAAAAGGAATTCCTATCAAAGAAGGAATTATAAATTTGCTTGATTATCTAATAAGAAATCACTTTTTAGTAGCAATTGCTTCTTCAACTGATAAGAATACCATCCAGTATTATCTTCAAAAAGCAAACTTAATGAATTATTTCCCTATCATTGTGGGTGGTGATGATGTGGTTTATTCAAAACCAAATCCAGAAATCTTTCTAAAAGCATGTAGCAAAGCGAATGTCAATTCTGATGAAGCAATTGTGATAGAGGATTCTCCTAATGGACTTTTAGCTGCTATTAATGCAACAATTCCCGCTATTTGTATACCAGATTTAAAATTTCCTCCTAAGGAAATTGTAAATCAATGTTTGGCTATTCTGAAAAATGCAAATGAAGTCATTGATATAATAAAAAGGACATCAAAATGATGTCCTCAGAGCGTTGACAAAGTCAACGCTCACATTTTTATATTTATTTATTTTTGCTAAGTGGGGATTTTTTTCATATATAGACCATTTGTGGAGGTATATTGTTATAATATACCCTTT
>JAEZSA010000130.1 GCA_023422115.1 Bacillota bacterium
TCCTAACCCTGCTCCTTTGATAAATAAAGCTTCAGCAATAGGAATCGTTCCAAAAATATCCGCATACATTGGCGCACCTAATAATGTTGCTAGAAAAACACTATACCACTTATTTGCTCCTAATAAGCCCTCAATCCACTCTCTTGGAATGACATTATGAATAATACTTCCGATTCCCACTCCTATAACAATATACCAAAAAACCTTTTTATATATTTGTAACATTTGATCACGTGCATATTCTAATCGATCTTTGATAGTTAATTCTGGTAGATCTACATTGATTATACTGCTACCACTAGTAACAAAGTCTTCAACATACTTACCTAGTCCCGTTTTTTCAATAATGGTTCCTCCAACAACCGCTAATAATAGACCAACAACAACATAAATAATTGCCACGTTCCAACCAAAGAAACCTACTAACAACATAAGTGAACCTAAATCAACCAAAGGACTAGAGATTAAGAAACTAAAAGTAATGCCACTTGATAGTCCCGCTCTTGTAAAACCAATAAAAATAGGAATAGAAGAACAACTACAAAATGGTGTTACTGTTCCTAACAGTGCTCCGATAAAATTAGCCCAAATTCCTTTATATTTCCCAAGAATTCTTTTCGTTCTTTCAGGTGGAAAATATGATTGCCCGTAAGAGATTGTAAAAATTAAAAGACAAAGCAATATTCCTATTTTAATAAAATCATAAATGAAGAAATGGATTGCTTCAATCAACGTATTTTGCCAAGTTCCTGATGCGAAATCACCTACTATTAGTATTAGTAATTTCCCAACACCAATATTCAACCACTTCATTCCTAAGATTTGGCTACTAATAAAATCCCAAATTTCTTTTACAGCATCTAATCCCCATATAAAACCAACTAATAAATTTATAACGATTACAAGAAAAAAGATACTTAAGGTTATTATCAAACCACGCTTCTTCTTAAATACTATTTCTTTTTTTTCATTAAAACCATTCATATTAGATTAATCCTTTCATATTGACAATCATCAATATATCAAATTAAAAATAAAAAGCTTTTTTTAAGCTTGTTTTATTCATTAAATTTGTTTAAAACGCTAATGATTTCTTTAAAATTCATAGGTAGTAGCGTGTAATGACACCACTTGCCTTTCCGTAGACAGCCAACAAAACCAGCAAGAACCAATGATTTCATGTGATGTGATAGAGTTCCTTGTGTGATGTTGAGTTCTTCTAAAATTTTACATGCACACATTGTCTTGTTTTTGGCTAATAATTGTATGATTTTTAATCTAGTTGGATCATTTATAATTTTTAATTTGTTTAAAAAATCTTGATTATCCATCTTATTCCTCATTAAAACACAATTTATTATACTATTCATATTGATGGTTGTCAATGTATTTCTTTTAAAAAAAGGTGTTTCATCAACATCATTAATGCTTTTTTTTATTTTATATATCAGCTATAATCATTACTTTCATCACTTCTTTTACTTACTCTTGAATTTTTTGTTGAATCAAAACTAACTTCACACTTTTTTCACAAAAAGGCCATTTCTATTATTATAATAATAAATTAAACCTGGACCATTGATTGCAAATAAAGCTTCTGCATTTTGTTCTGGATATAATTTTTTTATCTGTATTCTATCAGTAGTACAATAAGCAATAAAAGATATATAGTCTATTTTACTCATGGGAGATACTACCATAATATATAGTTCATTATCAATTCTTTCTATTTGAATATCATCAACTTTTTCAACTTCCTGTACAAGTAATGTTTCACCACAACAAGAAAAGGATCCTTCTCCAATGGATGTAACCACATTACCACAAACTGGACAAACATAAAATCGAGTTTTCAGTAAATTAGCTGCTTTATTTTTGTTTTTAATAGCTTCTCCTTGAAATAATTCAATTAAAGAAACACCAAGTGCTTTAGACAACGGTTCTAACAAGCTAATATCGGGAAGTCCCTTTCCTGTTTCCCATTTAGAAATTGTTTTTTCACTCACTAAAATAATATCTGCCAACTCTTTTTGTGTTAACCTTTTTTCTTCACGTAATTTTTTTATCATTGTACTGGTCACATAAGAATCCATTTTTATCACCTCATGATATTATTATACTGATTGATACACGATAAGTAAACCTACGTATCGTAGATAAACCTATAAATTTCGTTCTAAGCAACAATCTATATTTTACGTTCTAGTATCAATAAATCAAACTCCCCATTATTTACTTCTCCAATCACTTGAAAGTTATTTTTCTTCCAAAAAGAGATTGCTTTTTCGTTTTCTTTTATCACACCTATTTGAAGCGTCTTTTTACTTTCTTTACGAAAATAGTCGCATAAAATTTGAACAATTTTACTTCCGATTCCTTGGTTTTAATTTGTTTTATTAATTTGAAGCAAACCTATCCATATCGTATTTTCGTTGTTTTGCTTTTTAAAACTGAAACCATCAATAAAATCGATGACTGCTACCAACTGTTCATCTTGATATAAACTTAGATAATATTTATGATCTTCGTCCGTAATTGATGGAATAGCATTAACATCTTCTTCAACTTTCAATTTATCAAGTGGAAAATGATGAGACATTTTCATATAATTGATAGATATCACAGATATTGTTTTCTTTAATTTCAAAATCGTATTTCAAAAATTCATTTTTTGGTTGTTCTATCATCTCTCATTCTCCGATATTTATTCTAAAATAAATTCAAGAAAAACTTCTTCACATGTAACTTCTTCTCCGCTACTTTGCACAAGTATCGCTTTGGCTTTCTCGTTGCATTTATATCCTGTTTTTAAATAACCATTTTCAAAATACGCTAAAGTTAGATTATCCATACTAAGTGCTTTTTTCTTTCTTTTTTTAAAAGAGTTTAAAAATCCTTGGCGTTCTTCCTCTTCAGCATGAGGATTGTGATCCATATGAATCAAATGTAATCCTTCAACATAGGTATATTCATAACCTCCTTCAATAATAAGTGAATCAGAATATCCATAATCAAACCAACAAATACCCCCTGCAGAAAGGCCACTCAAAACAACACCATGATGATAGGCTTTAATCAATAGTTCATCCACTTTATATCTTCTCCAAGTATCCATCATGAATAAAGTATTACCCCCGCCAACATAAATTAAATCAGCATTTAGTATTTTTCCTTTTATAACATCATCGGTAATATTTTCTTTTACTAGTAAAAGACTATCAACAATACATCCAAGTGATTCGTAAATTCGAGTAAAAGAAGCGACATATCCTTCTGCATCATGAGATGCTGTAGGAATAAATAATACTTTAGGATGTTGTTTATTCAATTTTGAAACAACCAATTTATCAAGGAGATATGTTTCTTTTTGAGAAATTTCACCACCACCAAAAACATAAATTTTACCCATATATACTCCTTTTATTACATTCTTTTTGTAAGTACTAATTTTGTTATAAATAAAATAACAATTGTAATGAATAATATTATTGCCAATAGAATTGACATATAAAGATAAGTATCACCTAAAAAGCCAAAAATAATAATACAAACTATATTGATGAACATAATAGCATATAAAGTTATCTTTGCAGCTTTTTGTTCAATTGTTAGTAATCTCTCATCCCTATCAGCTATTTGTAATTTATCTTGCAATTTCTTACTATGCTTTACTATTCCGGCAAATACAATCAATACAATTGATAAACTAGTTGACATGCCCCCAATAAAATCAGGAAGAAAGTGATAACCTCGATCAAACGATACCAGTGCAGAAAGCAATAAACCGATGATAAACAAAATTTCAAAATATGTTTTTTTAAATGTCTTCATTATTCTTCTCCTCATATATAAAAATATCTTCAATTTTCAAATTAAAAAAGTATGCTATTCGATAAGCTAATAAAATAGATGGATTGTATCTTCCATTTTCCAAAGAACCTATTGTTTGTCGTGATACTCCCATGGCTTTTGCCAAGTCTTCCTGTTTGATTCCTCTTTCTTGCCGTAGCTTTTCTAAATGATTTTTCAATTTATCTACTCCTTCATGTAAAGTTAACTTTACATCATTATAACAAACAAAAAATATAAAGTCAATAAAAAATGGAAAGTTTCCTTTCCTTTTTTTGTTTCTTACTATAATTCTTTGCTGGAGACAGCTGATTCTATACTTTTACCAAACACAAAGAAGCGTTGATATAAAAATTCAGTAACAAAGTTTATTATCATAGTACCTCCTAAAACAAGATATTCATTCCAATTAGCTTTTGTAAGAGCATCTCCCCACCAAGTCGATAATGGCGTAAAAACAGCATAGTAAGCCAATACTTTCGTCATTGCTACCGGTACATTATTTGCTGATTTAAATGTAAATTTACGATTAATCGTAAAGTTCCATAAAACGGATAATATTAACGCAGTTAAATAGCTTGGCCAATAAGTAATATTAAACAATTCTGATAGAATCGTAAAGGATACCAATTGAATGATACCTGCTGAAATGGAAAAGATAGTAAACTTGATGATTCGAATTAGTTCTTTTCTTTTTTCACTTTCCACAAATTAATTCCTCTTTTCTCTATTTTAAAGGATTAGTCAATCGCAATTAGAATAATACTATCTCCTTTAGAAAAT
>JAEZSA010000151.1 GCA_023422115.1 Bacillota bacterium
TTCTCCATTCAGTGCGACTATTGAAGGGGATAAAATTTATGGTAGAGGAACACAAGATGATAAAGGACCAGCAATTTGTTCTTTGTATGCTCTAAAGATCATCAAAGATTTGGGAATTAAATTAAACAAAAGAGTGCGATTAATCATAGGAACCGATGAAGAAACAAATTGGAGGGGAATTAATAGATATCTTGAAGAGGAAGAAATGCCTTCAGTTGGTTTTTCTCCTGATGCTGATTTTCCCTTGATTTATGGAGAAAAGGGAATTCTTACTTTTGATTTAGTAGCAAAGAATCCAGATCACAAATTGAAAAAACTTGTTGCTGGAAAGCGATATAATGTTGTTCCAGATAATGCTTATGCTATTTATGAAGATAATTTAGAAGAAGAATACATGAACTTTCTAAAGACAAATCAGAAAAAAGGGATTGTTGAGAATAATAAATTAGAAATGTTTGGAAAAAGTGCTCATGCAATGATTCCTGAAGCAGGAGAAAATGCTGCGATAGAACTTTGTAAGTTTTTAAGTAATATTACAAGTAATCCTTTAATCAAGTTCATTAATGATAAATTACAAGATACTCGTTGTCATGGAATGAACCTTGCTTACACCAATGAAGAAATGGGAGACTTGACAATGAATTTAGGAATCCTAGAAATTGATGAAAATAAAAGTAGATTGGGGCTAAACTTCCGTTATCCAATTTGCTTCGATAGTGAAAACTTTATGTTTGAATTTACCAAACAAGCTGCAGAATATGGTCTAACTTTAGAAATGAAAAAAAATACAGTTCCCCATTTCATTGATAAGAATTCAAAGTTTATTCAGATTTTACATCAAGCGTATATTGCTTATACTGGAGATGATAAGACACCAATAAAAACAATCGGTGGGGGAACTTATGCGCGAGCAATCAAAAATGCGGTAGCTTTTGGGATCATGTTTCCAGGAGAAATGGAATTAGCTCATCAAGAAGATGAATATATTTCGATTGAAAATGCAATGGTAGCAACAGCAATTATTGCAAAAGCCATTGTCGACTTGGGGCAATTAGATGAGACTTAGAAAAGTAAAAAACATCGAAGAGAAAATAAAACAATTTGCTGATGTTATTGTTTTTGACTCACAAATTAAAAAAGGAAAATGGAATGAAGTATTTGGAAACGATAATCCCATCTATTTAGAAATAGGAACAGGAAAAGGAAATTTCATTGTTACCCATGCTGTAAAGTTTCCTCATGTAAATTTTATTGGTTGTGAGGTTTCTAATAGTATCATTTATAAAGCAGCAATGAAAGGGCGAAATATTCCTAATTTGCGTTTCATCAATATCGATGCTTCTCTATTACAAGAAGTTTTTATAAAGGGAGAAATTGCACAAATCTATTTGAATTTTAGTGATCCTTGGCCAAAAACAAGACACGAAAAGCGAAGATTGACAAGTCCTAGTTTTTTAGAACAATATCAAAGATTATTAAAGGATCAAGGAATTATCGAATTAAAAAGCGATAATCAACATTTTTTTGAATATAGTTTAATGAAGTTTAATGAACAAAAATGGGATTTTTTAGAATTAAATTTGGATTTGCATAAAGAAGCGGTAATAGAGATTATTACAACGGAATATGAAGAAAAGTTTAAAGAAATTGGAAAGACAATATATTATGTAAAAGTGAGGATAAAATAATGGAAGATTTAAAATATTTTAAAGAATTAGCTAATTTGAATGGTATTGCTGGGCATGAAAAACAAGTTCGTAATTACATGAAGAAAGAGCTAGTAAAATATAGTGATGAAATTATCCAAGATAAACTTGGTGGTGTATTTGGAATAAAAAAGGGTGAGGAAGGCCCAACAATTATGATTGCTGGTCATATGGATGAAGTTGGAGCGATGGTTGTTGGTATCACGGATGGTGGTTTTATTAAGATGCTAGCCATTGGTGGTTTAAATCCTGAGGTTTTAGTATCACAAAATGTACAGATAACCATTGATCAAGATAAGACAATTACAGGTGTTGTTGGAGCAATTCCACCACATATGTCACGCAACTCAGAGAAAAAAGAGCTTTCTTTTGATAGTTTATTACTAGATATAGGTGCAGATTCAAAAGAACATGCCATTGCTATGGGAGTAAAAGTGGGACAACAAATTACGCCATTAAACCATTTTTATATGACTGAAGATGGGAAAAAGGTTGTTTCTAAGGCTTGGGATGATCGAGTAGGTTGTGCTATGGCTCTAGAAGTGATGAAAGAAATTACTCATATCAAACATCCTAATACTGTTATTGCTGGAGGAACCGTCCAGGAAGAAGTGGGATTGCGAGGAGCAAAAGTTGCAAGTACCATGGTAACACCAGATTTATTCTTAGCAGTTGATGTTAGCCCTGTTGGTGATTTTTTACCAAAAGATGATATCAATGCCAATGGAAAACTGGGTGACGGATTCTTGATTCGATATTATGATCCTCGTTGTATTATGAATCCACAAATTTTTCAATATTTTGAACAACTAGCACAAACAAATAATATTAAGTTTCAATATTTTAAATCCACAGGGGGAACTGATGCGGCAGAAGCGCAATATGCTGGAAAAGGAACATTAGCAACGACAGTAGGTGTTCCTGGTAGATATATCCATTCCACTGCAACGATGATTCATATAGATGACTTAAAAGCAGTAAAAGAAATGTTACTTGCTATTATTAAAGATTTTGATAATCAACGTTTGCAAGAGATACTAGGGCATGAATAGAATTTATCTTGGTTCAACAAATAAAGCAAAAATAAACGCAGTCATGAAGGCAATACCTAATTATGAAGTAATCGGTATTCCGGTTGAAAGTAAAGTGAGACCGCAACCTTTAGATGATGAAGAAACAATACAAGGAGCTTTAAATCGAGCCTTACAATTACCAAAAGAAGGTTTACGAGTAGGACTAGAAGCAGGTGTTAATCTTCATCATGGGATTTTATTCATGGTCAACTGGGGTGTGCTAATTGATGAAAAAGATCAGGTTTATTATGCAGGAGGAACAAGAATACCTCTTAATGAAGAAATTAAACATGGTATTTTAATGGAAGGTAAGGAATTATCAACAGTCATGGAACGAGTTAGTGATATTGAAAACATAAAAGAGAAAGAAGGAGCGATAGGTTATTTCACCTGTAATCAGGTTGTTAGAAGCGATATTTTTGTCCATATTGTAAAACTATTATATGGTCAGTACTTATTCAACAAAGGAGGAAAATAATGAAGGGATTAATGATTCTTGCCAATGGGTTTGAAGATGTAGAAGCATTAGCGACTCATGATGTTTTAAAACGAAGCATGTTAGAGGTTGATTTAGTTACGATTAATGAAACGAAAGAAGTGATAAGTCAATATAACCTACACCTTACATTAGCTAAAACTTTGAAGGAAGTAACTCTTCAAGAATATGATTTTCTGGTAATTCCAGGAGGTGGAGCAGTTGGAAAAGTCTTGCGAGGAAGATTGGACATAAAAGAGACTATTGATTATTTTGCCAATCAAGGGAAATTGATAGCAACAATCTGTGCAGCACCCTCTTTATTAGCGGATGAAGGGTACTTTTTGAAAGAAAAATTCACTTGCTTTCCAGGATGTGAGGTAAATTCACAAGGGGGAAAATATATTTCTAATCAAGGAGTTATCACAAGCAATCATTATATTACTGCAAAATCAATGGCGTATTCCTTAGAATTTGGTCTTGAAATCATTAAATATTTACAAGGAGAAGACCAGATGCTTAAAATAAAGAAAGCAATTCATGGAGAAAAATAAATAAGGGAAGACTCCCTTATTTTTTTAATTTTAGGAATTAATTTTATAAAATTATTGTAATGATTTGTGAAACATGGTAAAATAAGAGTAAGTAAAAATGTACTATTCGGTGGGAAAATATGGCAGAGAAAAAACAGCTAAACACGAAAAAGAAAAGAGCTACCATAGAAAACGATTTAAGCAATCTTAATCTAAAAAATGAGAATGCTGTTTTCGTTATGCCTACGAATAAAGAGAACAAAGAGAGAAAAAAAATAAAAGTTGCTTCTGAAGAAACCAAAGTACTTACTGAACTTCGAGAAAAAGAAACCATTGATACAATCAATATTACAGTAAATGACGATATTGAAGTTGAAGAAAAGCAACCGATTATTATCGAAGAAAAAAAGCCAGAAATCATTCGTTACTATGATACAAAGATTAAAGAGGGCTTGAATGAAGAAATAATTGCACAGCGAAAAGAACAAGGATTAGCCAATATTGCCGCTGGCGGTAAAGGAAAAACAATTTTTGGTATTATTATTAGTAATGTTTTTACGTTTTTCAACATCCTATACTTTATTATCGCCATAATTCTGATTATTTTTAGAAGTCCAGACAATATGGTAGGCTTTGTCCCGGTTATTTTTGCCAATTTGATTATAGGTATCATTCAAGAAATTAAAGCAAAACGAACAGTAGAAAAAATGGCACTAATGTCTGCTCCAACTGCAACAGTTATACGTAATGGTGTAAAACTAGAAGTACCAGTTCACGAAGTCGTGTTAGATGATATTATTTTCTTTACTCCAGGAAAGCAAATTTGTACGGATAGTATTATTTTAGAAGGAACGGTAGAAGTTAATGAATCTTTATTAACTGGTGAAGCAGATTCAATCGTAAAGACGACAAAAGATGAATTATTATCAGGTAGTTTCATTGTTAGTGGAGTCTGTGTTGCTCGCGTTGATCGAGTAGGAAACGATAATTATATTGAAAAAGTTGCTGCTGACGCGAAAAAATACAATCCACCAAAATCAGAGCTATTGCGAACACTACGAGGAATCATTAAACTTATCGCAATAATTATTTTTCCGATTGCTTTTTTATATCTAATGGCAAACGGTAATTTATTTAGTGGTGAAGTTAGCCTAGATGAGTTGAGTGTACAAATTAAAAATGTAGCTTATATTATTCTTGCCATGATTCCTGCAGGACTATTCTTACTGACTTCTATGGCGCTTGCAACAGGAGTTATTCGTCTTGCAAAGAATAAAACATTAGTACAAGAATTGTATTGTATCGAAATGCTAGCTCGAGTTGATGTGTTGTGTTTAGATAAAACAGGAACAATTACTGATGGTTCGATGCGAGTATGTGATAGTGTTGAAGTTAAAAATCATACCGATTACACGATTAGAGAAATCGTAGGTTCGATGATGAGTGCTTTTGAAGACAGTAATCCAACTTCAGAAGCCTTAATTAAATTTTTTGATAAAAACAAAGTGTTAACACCAATTGAAATTGTTCCTTTTTCTTCCAAGAGAAAATATAGTGCAGTTGCTTTTGAAAATGAAGGAACATTTATTCTAGGAGCACCAGAATTTGTTTTAACTGCACCAGAACAATATGATAAAGTAAAAGTTAAAGTCGAGAGATTTGCCAATCAAGGATGCCGGGTATTAATTCTAGGCCAAACTAATAGTAGAGTAAAAGGAGACGTTCTGCCTAAAACGGTTCGTCCCATTGCTATTATTGTTATTCAAGACCATATTCGTGAGGATGCAAGTAGTACCATTGATTTCTTTAAGAATAATGGAGTAGATATCAAAGTTATTTCCGGAGATAATCCTGAAACGGTATCGCAGATTGCGAAGAGAGTAGGAATTGAAGGAGCAGAAAGATACATCAGTTTAAATGGATTGACAGACGAAGAGGTAAGGGATAGTGTATTTGACTATACTGTTTTTGGTCGAGTAACACCGAAACAAAAAAGAATTTTGATCCAATCCCTAAAAGCTCATAAGAAGACAGTAGCTATGACTGGTGATGGAGTTAATGATATTTTAGCTTTGAAAGAAGCAGACTGTTCTATCGCTATGGCTTCAGGTAGTGAAGCGGCTCGTTATGTATCGCATTTGGTTTTGATGGATTCTAATTTTGCTTCCATGCCGAAAGTGGTTCAAGAAGGACGACGTGTAATAAATAACATTCAGAAGACATCTTCCTTATACCTTACAAAGAATTTATTTGCTATTTTCTTAGCAGTAATGTATATCATTATTGGATTCACAGCAAAAAACAATGGCGAGTTCAGTTTAGGTTGGCCATATGAAGCTAAAAATTTATTGTTGATTGAATGGTTTATTTTAGGATTTGCTACATTTGCTCTAGCATTACAACCAAACAATGAAATAATTAAAGGAAGATTCTTAAAGAACGTGATTAAGGATATTCTTCCAGGAGCATTAACGATTCTTTTCTTTAATTTAATTTTATACTTATTGAAGGGCGAAGAACCTTTTATAACATTACAAAACAAAGAAACATTCGCAACAATCGGATCACTAGTAACAACAGCAATCATGTGGTTTGTACTTTTAGAAGCTTCACGACCATTTAATTGGTTTAGGAAAATTGTCTTTTCTATTGTAACAGTGGCAATTATTGCAAGTTTATTCATAAAGAGTTCTTTCTTCGCGGTAAACTTTGTAGATTTAAAAGTTGCTGATTGGTTATTGTTCATCGTAATGTTACAAGCAATTTATCCAATGATGAAATTAGTGTCATTAGTTTTAGTAAAATTAAAAATTATTAAGAACTAAAGGGCTTAGAAGAAGATTCTAACCCTTTTTATTTATTAAAGTAAAAAAGGCTTTACATTTTCCTTGTTTTATAGTATAATAACACGAATGAGAAACAACTCATCCTTGCTCTTTTTATGAAAAGAGCCATCAGACCAAAAGGAGGTGCGAAGAATGAAAGAATACACAGGTATGTATATTGTTCGCCCAACATTAGAGGAAAGTGCTATTAAAGCTATCATCAATGAAATGGCAGAGTTATTTGCTGCAAAAGGTGGTAAAGTACTAGAAGTTAATGAATGGGGAATTAAAGAACTTGCTTATGAAATCAACGACTTTAAAAAAGGCTATTATGTTAAATTTAAAGTAGAAGCGACAGTAGAAGCAGTAGATGAATTTGACCGCGTATGCAACATAAAAGAAGATATTATTAGACATATTCTAGTTAAAGAATAAAGGAGGGAATATGAATAGAGTAATTCTTGTCGGTAGACTAGTTAAAGATCCAGAGTTAAAATATACTCCTAACGATATTCCTGTAGTACAATTTGCTTTAGCCGTAAATCGTCAATTTTCTAATAAAAACGGAGAAAAGCAAGCTGATTTTATTAACTGTGTTGTTTGGAGAGCTCAAGCAGAGAATTTAGCTAAGTTCATGAGAAAAGGCAATCAAATCGGTGTTGAAGGTCAACTTCAAGTGCGGACATATGAAGATAATGGTGGCGTAAAGCGCTACATTACCGAGGTTGTTTGTGATGCTATTCACTTTCTAGAACCAAAAGGTTCAAGGAATGATGGATATAGCAGTGGATATAATGATATAAGTCAATATGATATTCCGAATGCTCCTAAGAATAAAGAGCAAACATCGGAAGATCCATTTAAAGACATCAAGAGCACATATGGTGTTTCTGATGATGATTTACCATTTTAAATAGGAGGTTACAAAATGGCAGGTTTTCGTGCAAGAAGAAAAAAGAGCTGTTATTTTACTGATAATAAAGTACAAAAAATTGATTGGACAGATTACGAATTATTAAGAAGATTTGTTTCTGATCGAGGAAAAATTCTTCCTCGTCGCGTAACTGGTACCAAAGCAATTTACCAAAGAGAATTGGCTGTTGCGATTAAAAGAGCACGCCATATGGCTTTATTACCTTTCGTAAGAGAATAGTATTTGACCATAGCAAGGCTATGGTTTTTTTATTGAAATGAAACAAAAAAATAATAGGATTATAGAATTAACTATTTTTATTTTTATTTTCTTTGTGTTATAATATCAATATAAGGGTGAATAGCATGAGAAAAAGTAATAAAAGGAAGTATTTAATATTTGGTTTGTTGATATTAATCATAGCTTTTTTATTATATACATTTATTATTGAAGAAATTAATCGATGGTTGACCTATGGAGCAATTTTTTTCTTTGGATATTTATTAACGTTAGAATTTTCTGATTTTGCTATTTATAATTATAAAAGAAAAATAGAATGGTTAGAAAATAGATTAAAATTGTGGAACACCATATCTTATAAAGTGAAACTTGCTGGTGAAAAAGCATTCAATAAGATGCCAATTGGGATTATTGTTTACGACGATAAGAAAATTATTCAATGGGCAAATCCATATGCAAAAGAAATTTTTCGTAGCCAACTGGTGGAACGAAGGATTTCAATTATAAATAATGATTTACACAATAAGATTTTACTTTCCAATGATTTTGATATTATGATTTATGATCGGGTTTTTAGTTGTTCAGTTTTACGTGATGACAACATTTTATATTTAATGGATAAAACAAATTTAAATGCTTTGGAAAACAAATATTTTGAGAAAATGCAAGTGATTGGTATTTTAAACCTTGACAACTTGGATCAAGCATTAAGTGCTTATGATGCTCAAGAAAAGACAAAGCAAATCGGAAATATTATAGGAATTCTTGGAAATTGGAGTAGTCGCTATAATATATATCTTCGGGGTTATAGTGAAGAACAATATCTCTTATTGATGAATAGAACACAACTTGACAAAGTTATTGAAGAGCAATTTAAGATTCTTGATGAAATCCAAGAATATTGTTTGCAACAAAATTTACGTATTTCCGCTTCGATTGGAATCGCCTCGAAAGAACTAGAGATTGTTGAATTGGTTGAACTTGCTGAAAAGCAACTAGAATTGGCTATGGATCGTGGTGGAAATCAAGCAGTTGTTTATGATTATGGACAAGTAAACTATTATGGTGGAAAAACGAGTGGAGTAGAAAACAGGTCTCCAATTTATGTAAGAGTAAAAACAGAAGATTTAATAGAACTTATTAATAAAGCAAGTAATATCGTGATTATGAGCCACGAAGGAATGGATGCAGATGCTTTCAGTTCTTGCTTGGCGTTGGCAAAAATTGTTGATACACAAAATAAAAAAGCTTGTATTGTGTTTGATGAAGAACTTGTAGATCAAACGATCAAGATCGTATATGAAGAAATTAAAATAAAACATGTTCATTTTTTAGATTATTTGGGAACATCAAGAGATATTTTACCTAAAATAAATGAAGGAACATTATTGATTGTTGCTGATTGTCAATATCAACGCTTATTAATGAGTGAAAAAATCTTTAAGAAGGCGAAAAATATTGCTATTATTGATCATCATCGTCGTAGTAATATCGCAATTGATCATTATAAATTTTTATATAGTCAGCCATCAGCTTCCTCAACCATTGAGTTAATTTTAGAAATGCTTGATTTTATAAAAGAAGAAGTTAAAATATCTCCGATTGAAGCATCTTACATGCTTATGGGAGTAATTGTTGACACGAGTAACTTAATGTATCGAACTTCTTATCGAACATTTAATGTCTTATCTCGTCTCCAAAAACTAGGAGCGGAGATGGCGCAAGCGCAACGATACTTACGAGAAAATTTTGATGAATACTCAAAAAGAATGGAAATTCTTCAAAATTTAGAGATTGTTGATAAAATGTATGGAATTGCTTTATGTAATGAAGAAGAAATTCATGAACGACAATTTATTGCAAAAATAACAGATAATATCATTGCAATAAATGGAATGAAAGCAGCATTTTGTATTGGAAATATTGGTGAAAAAGAAGTTGGTATTAGTGCTAGAAGCCTTGATGAAATCAATGTGCAAGTTTTAATGGAGCACCTTGGCGGTGGGGGACATTTTAATAATGCCGCCACTCAAATTAAAGATTTAACAATACTAGAAGTAAAAGAGCTGTTATTAGAGCAAATAGGAACAATAACAGACAAGGGAGAACAAAACATGAAAATAATACTAACAAAAGATGTTAAAGGAAAAGGAAAAGCAGGAGATATTATCGATATTCCTGCAGGTCATGCTAACTTTTTAATTCGGGGAAAACAAGCGATTCTAGCAACAACGGATAACATAAAACACTTGGAAGTTGAAAAAGATAAAGAG
>JAEZSA010000160.1 GCA_023422115.1 Bacillota bacterium
ATTATATCCATGTTGTGCTCTTGCTGTATTATTTGAACTTTCTTAATTTCACCACACCTAAAGTTAAAACCGGTGATTAGATTAATGAACTTGTATGAATGCTCGCTAATACCAGGTTCATTGCAATTTGCTATAAACCAACTTAAAAAGGCATCTTGGCTTAACTCTTTAGTGGCGAATTCAAAGATGTTTCTCATACTGTTATTTTTGGATTAAATCATAAGCAACAAAATTAGAATGTTTGATTTTATTTTGAGCCCAGTTTTCGGCGTAATGTCTGTCACCCTGAATTGTTTCTTTATAGGCGGCAATGCCTGAACGTTTTGCATTATCATTAAGATAATATTTAATTTCCCATTTCATATTTTTTAATAATCCTTTCAGCTTCTTTTTTAGCTCTTTCAATCAAAGAATGAGGTGACACGATTGTCACACACTCACTGTATTGCATATACCAGTAGAATAATGCACTCTCATTGCATTTGATGCTGGCATATAATTTATCTTCTTTTTTATAAACTTTTGCGTTCTTTCCAAACCAATCAACGACGAACTGGACATAATTCGGATTTTCAATTAAGAATGTCACATCAACAACCTCTCCATCAAGAAGATAGATGTTATCGTTAAGATATTTAGCAATATCGAAGTCTTTGGTTCCTTCCAATGATTCAATAGGTTTAATAGGCCATTCTTCTTCAATTTTAGGATTGATCATGTAGTCGATTCTAAACCAAGTAATAGCGCGATATTTTTCTCGGTAATTACAGATTAAGAAGTATCTGCCGTTGTTATTTACTGAATAGTAAGGAGAAACAATATAGCGGTATCCATCCATCTTGGTATATGGCTTTCCATTTTCATCGAATGTTAGATATTGGAAAGAGACTCTTTTTCCCCGCCTTTTAGCTTCTTCAATAAGCTCCAGCGTATAGAATAATTCTTTATTTTCAGAGCGATTAACTTCGTTGCTTTTATAAATGAAATTGTAGTCTTTCCTTTGATATTTGCTTAAACAAGAATTGAGCTTCTTTGATAAATCGGTGGCTTGTTTCCCATTTAAAGATTTAGTTGAAAACAACGCATCAGTGATAAAACGAATCTCGCTGTTATCAAAATCACGTGATAATAGAGCATATCCGCCTCTAGGAGATTTGTTTATATCGTAATCAAGTTCTTGTAAGAGGGAGATTGAAAACGCTACTGATTTGCGTTCTAATTCAATTCCATACAATTCATCAACTTTATCTATGATATCTTGCTGTGTCAAAAAATGGTCTTCATCCGAATACTCTTGTAAAACCTTAAGAATCAGCAAAATTGATGCTTTCTTATTTTCGATCATCCTCATAATTATAACTCCATATTAAAGACACTATAATCGTGAATTTCAAATTTATATGGCCAAGTATTGATTTCTACTTTGGCTTTTTTCCAGATTTCTTTTGCTTTTTCTAAATTAGGTTTAACACCAAAACCCTCAATATAAAATCTGATTAATAAAGCGCAACTCGAATCATATGATGCTCTTTCTTGAAGAGCCATGTGCAAATAGTCCATGGCCTTAAGTGGATAGAGATTATGTCTATAGTGATAATAGGCAAGAAAGTAGAAGCTTGTTAGGTAGTGAGTTTGCCATGCCGATTCAACAGGGCGCATAAAGTACTTTCTTTCCAATTCTTCAATATCCACCACCTCATCTCTCCTAATGGCTTCTTTTAGATAATCACAAATTGCAATATAGGTGTATTCAGGAACTTCATCCATTATTTTTAATAGGTCTTCCTGTGATGGGTTGCCAGTTTCCATGTTCATCGGGTATTTTATTTTCTTAGGATCGTACCACATAATCAATTAGCCTCCTTATGTAGTTTGGATATTGTCCTTAGATAATCCATATGACACACCTTCTTCGATTGATTCAAAATAAACAGTGATGATTGGATCTTCGGGTTCTCTGTACAAATCATATGTAAAATCATGAATAATTTCGTTGTTCCTGCCATATGCAACAGCTCTAAAAGTTATTTTTTCTCTCGTCACAACCACATTTGATATTTCAAACACATGCCATATAGCATCTGGTTTGTCACAATCGTCCTCATCAAGTATTTTCATTCCATCTTTGAGATCTTTTGCATAAATATCAGCGTTGTATTGTATTTTCTTTAAATCTTCTATTGTCATAGTGTTTTTCCATCAATAATTAGGAAGAGTTCTCATTATGCTTCTTATTTTTTCAGCCTTCTTAAGAACCTTTTTCTTGTGGCATTCTTCAGGATTATAATATTCAAATAACAAGCACTCATAAGCATAGCGATTTCTTTCTTTTAATCCTTTTTTAATCCAATACAAGAGATGACTTTGGTGAGAATTAAAGAAGTCTTTAGCAAACCAGAAAAGGTTGATTGCCAGCTCTGTAATGTTCATTTCAAATTCTTTAGAAAGATATGATATTGCCTTGATGAGAGCATTTAATTCTCCAATTGTAATATCGTCATCGCGGAACACGTGATTAATAATTG
>JAEZSA010000170.1 GCA_023422115.1 Bacillota bacterium
CTTTAACTGAGCTTGACGAGCGCAAATATCAGAACTTGTAAATACAGTAAGCGATTCAAAATTCTCATTATTATAAATTTCACTAACTCCTACTGCATATTCGACATACAAAGGAACTCCTTCTACGATTCTAGCTTTGTTGACGATTTTCACAATCTTATTGGCATCTTGTTCGATGTCTTCATTTTCCTTAATGATCCAAAATTTATTGCTATCTGCCTGAATGATAATCGTGTTTTTAGGAAGTTCATTCATTAAATCCTGATACAAAGTAAAAAGCAATTTATGGTAAATCCTTTCTCCCAAAACATCAATAATGCTACTGTGGTTATTCACAAGAATAGTAACCAGGGTTCTTTGATTTTGGTTGATTCCTTCGCGAATATATTTTAAGTAATTAGTATTAGGAATATTTGTTTCTTGATTATGCGACGATAATTTTTTGATTATTTTAACATTATTACGCAAATTTCTAGAAGCATAACCACTAATAAAACCAATAATCAAGAAAATTAACAATCGATAGGTCCAATTAATGAGTAATTGTGGTTCTCCAGTAATGACATCAATGGGCATTAAAGGGCCTAATAAAACACCACCAATGATTCCACAGATTAAACCTATCCAAGGACCAAATAATAGTCCCGATAGAATAATCGGAATATACATAGTATGAGACCACGAATATTTAATTCCTTGCGTATAATAAACTAAAAAGTAAATCGATGGTAAAGCAATAGAAATAAAAACACCACCGATTATTTGTGCTTTTCTAAAACTACTGTTTTCTTGATTGGATTTTATCATGCTACTCCTCCCTACAATTATAGCTTATCTAATTCAAATCCTAACACTTTTTCAACAAAAATCTTGGTAATCCTTGGGTCAAATTGTTTTCCTGCACATTTTATAAGTTCTTGAGCTGCTTCTTTATAAGTCATTGATTGGCGATAAGGTCGTGGTGAAGTCATCGCTTCATAAGAATCCACCATATGGATAATTCGCGATACCAAAGGAATATCATTGCCCTTTAATCCTCGTGGGTACCCCGTTCCATCCCATGCTTCATGATGATATAACACATAATCCGCTAAATAGCTAAACCGATCTGCCACTTTTAATATTTGATATCCTTTCTCTGAATGTAGTTTTACGATTTGATATTCATCGGCTGTTAATTTACTAGGTTTTCTAATAATCTCATCGCTGATAAAAATCTTACCAATGTTATGGAGTAAACCTGTCTGTTCTAATTCCAAAATAGCATCTTCTTTTAAATTTAAGACTTCTCCCATTTTACGACATAAATCACTGACAATTTCACTATTAATTTTTAACTGTAAATGTCGATTGTTTAATTCTTCCATTATTTTCTTCACAGCATCGTTTCTAAAACGCATGCTATCGGTTAACTTTAAGCGATACATCCTATTTTCAGCAATCTTCAGCGCATCATGGATATTCACATAGTTATTATTTTTTATTTCATAACCAATGGCTAACGATAAAGGTAGGCGGTTGATTTCATTTTGAGCAGTTTCTTTACGAATATGGTTGTATATCTCTACCATTTTTTCCTTCGTTGTTCGCGGGAAAATCATCGCAAATTCGTCTCCACCAATTCTGGCAAGGACATCCTCTTTACCAACTACATTCTTTAGTACTTGGCTTGCTGCTTGGAGAGCATTGTCTCCAATATCGTGGCCATAGACATCATTAAAGATTTTTAGTCCATTTAAATCCGCCATTAACACACCCAATGGATGATTGGCTTCCACATCTAATCGTTCCATTTCATTTACAAAATAATGACGGTTATGTAAGCCTGTTAAGAAATCATGCTTACTTAAATATTCAATTTCTTCTTGGCCGCGTTTTCGCTCGGTGATATCACGACAAACGCCTAATACACCGATGATTTTTTTCTTATCATCCTCATAAAGAGGGGAAAGAGTCATTTCATACCATAGACTTTGGTTTCCTCTTTCAAGATTACAGTCGTAAGAATAAGGAGATCCACTCATGGCTCTTAGAAATGCCAAGTTTTGAATGGCAAGATTATCACGGAAAATAGAATCAATTTTTTTACCAATGATTTGTGTTTTACCATAACCTAGTTTACTGAAGCCATAACCGGAATAATAGGTAACTTTCTTCTCTTTGTCTAATTCAAAGATCATATCAACTGCAACATCAACTACTTGTGATAATCGTTGACTTTGCATATTTAATTTATTACTTAACAAAACTTTATCTGTAATATCTCTAAAAACGAGAACAACACCAATAATTCCATTGTCATTTGTTTTGATTGGAGTTGCACTATCTTCTATGTAATATTCCTTTCCTGATCGTGATAATAAAATATTATCCCCATGAAGGTCTACTGATTTATTGGTTGTTAGTACCTTCATAACAATATTTTCATGTTTTTTCCGCGTGTTTGCTTTAATAATATTGAATACTTTTTCAAAGGAATACCCTATCGCTTCTTTTTTTGACCATCCTGTTAATTGTTCGGCAACCGCATTGAAAACGCGAATGATTCCTTGAGTATCTGTGGCAATAACGCCATCTCCAATCGATACTAAAGTTGCTTCTGCTTGTACTTTTTGATTGAATAACTCTTTTGCGTCTTCAACAATCTTTGCTTCCAATTCTCTTTGGTTGGTAATATCCGCAAAACTAACAATAATCTTATCGATGCTATTATTATTAAAAACAGGAGTCGCATTACATTTTAACCAAATGAGTTGTTCCTCGCCTTTTTTAACTACACCAATCACATAATCTAATAATGGTTTTCTAGTTCTCATAACGATTTTTACTGGGAACTCCTCAAATTTCATCGGAGTATTACCATCTTCATGAAAATAATTATAATTTGGATGGTCCAAATTCCCTCCGATGATATGTTCTAGTGGCTGTTTAAACATTTTGGGTGTTTCTTCATTATATAAGATGACTTTTCCCTCTCCATCATATACAATAATTCCAACTTGTAAATTATTGATAATAATTCTATTTTCTTCTTCGCTTTTCATTAATGCAGCTTCTGCGTTTTTTCGTTTAGAAATATCCGTTAGTAACAAAGCAAGTCTAGTAGGATTGGGTGAATAGGCGGTAATATTAAACCACTTTTTTAAAATCCCATCATAGTTGTCAAAAGAGACAACTTGATTATTGATAATGGCTACTTTGTATTTTTCTATCCATCCTTGGTTGCCACTAGCAATTGCTTCAGAAAGAAGATTTCCCTCTAATTCCAGTTTTGTACGATGGGTAATTTTTTCATAGATTCCATTAATATATTTAAAACGACAGTCAATTGGATTCCCTTCTTCATCGTAAATAATATCATGAAGAACAAGTCCAAGTTTTAGATTGTCAGCAACTACTTTTAATTGTTCGTCCCGCAGCTCATACTTTTCAAAGTCTAAAATTTCTTCTTCTGAGTTTGCTAGAGCATCCTTTCCATTCATATTTATTC
>JAEZSA010000007.1 GCA_023422115.1 Bacillota bacterium
TGCCAAACCGAAGCATAATGCTAGTTGAACAATAGTTAATGCTTCAAGTTTGAAAATGTTCGCTAATGGTTGAACATAAATAATTAACAATTGTAGCCCTAATCCTAATAAGAATGCTAACATTAAATATTTATTATCAAATGCTTGCTTTGAAAATATTGTTTTTTCGCTTTTTACATTAAATGCATGGAACAATTGAACCGTTGCCAAGGTAAGGAACGCCATTGTTTGCCCAAGATAATTATCTGGATTAATCGTGTGACCAATAATATAAGCAACAAGAGTCAAGATACCAATCAAAAATCCTTGCCATGCAATAGAAAATCCCATTTTATTAGCGAAGAAGCTTTCTTTTTTATCTCGTGGTTGTTGCTTCATCACTTTTTCATCTGGTTTTTCAAGTCCGATTGCAAAGGCAGGAAGGCTATCTGTAATAAGATTTACCCACAATAAATGCATTGGTAATAGAGGAACTCCAAGAGCCAGTCCAGAAAAAGCAGTAATTAATGAGGCAAACAAAATAGTAATTATTTCACCAATATTGCTAGAGAGCAAGTATCGAACAGTCTTTTTGATATTTTCATAGATTCCTCGACCCTCACGAACCGCATTGATGATGGTTGCAAAGTTGTCATCAACAAGAATCATTGCTGCTGCTTCTTTAGAAACATCCGTTCCAGTAATTCCCATTGCACATCCAATATCTGCAGTTTTTAATGCTGGAGAATCATTGACACCATCTCCTGTCATTGCTACTACTTTCCCCTTTTTCTGCCACATATCAACAATTTTCACTTTGTCTTCTGGGGCTACGCGAGCATAAACAGAATATTTCTCAATATTTTCAAATAATTCTTCATCGGTCAATTGATGAAGTTCTTCACTGGTAATCGCCAGTTCTCCCTCACGTAGGATTCCTAATTGTCTCGCAATAGCAGAAGCGGTAATTACATGATCTCCTGTAATCATTATGGTACGGATACCAGCTTCTGTAGCAATAGTAATGGCTTCCTTCACTTCTGGTCGAGCGGGATCAATCATCCCCACTAAACCAATAAAGTGATAATCTTTTTCCAAATATTCACTATTAAGTTTTTCTTCACTTGGGATTTCATCCAAATATTTTATTGCAACTGCTAATACTCGCAAAGCTTGACTTCCCATTTCTTTATTTGCTTCTAGTGCTTGGGATTTATTGAAATCATTTAAAGCACGTGCAATGATAATATCGGGTGCTCCTTTTGTGATTGATAGGATTTTACCATTATATCGAACAATCACTGTCATCATTTTACGCTCTGAATCAAATGATAATTCTTCTAATCGTGGAAATGATTCACTGCTATCATGTTGATATAATCCAAATTTATTATTTGCTTCAATCAGTGCTGTTTCAGTTGGATCACCAATTCTTTTTTCTACCCCATCTATCATCGATATTTTGGCATCACTACATAATGCAAAATAGGTTAACATTTCTTTTTCTTCTTTTTTTAAATCACCAACAACATTTTTCAATGTTTGATAATATGTTTTTAAAACAGTCATTTTGTTTTGTGTTAGGGTTCCTGTTTTATCACTACAAACAATGGAAGTACATCCTAAAGTTTCTACAGCAGGCAATCTTTTCACGATGGCTTTTTGCTTTGCCATCTTTTCTACACCAATTGCTAGCACTACAGTAACAACAGTAGACAATCCTTCCGGAATCGCTGCGACAGCTAGAGCTACACTTGTTTTAAACGCTTGTAGCATTCCCTCACTGCTTCCCAACCATTCCAGTAAAAAAACAATCAAACAAATGAAAATTGCGACAACACCAATGGTTTTTCCTATTTGGTTTAATTTCAGTTGTAATGGTGTTGGTTCTACTTTAGTTTCGATTAACATTGAAGCAATCTTACCAATTTCGGTGTCCATTCCTGTTTTTACAACGACTGCAATTCCTCGTCCATAGGTTACAAACGTAGAAGAGAAAAGCATATTTTTACGATCTCCAAGAGGAATGTTTTCTCCATCAATAGCACTGATTGTTTTGTTTACAGGAACACTTTCTCCTGTTAATGCACTTTCATCAACTTGCAACCTTGCTTGTTCAATAATTCTTGCATCAGCAGGAATAAAATCTCCCGCTTCTAAAAGGATAATGTCCCCTGGAACCAAATCACAAGCAGGTACGCTTTGTACTTCTGAATTGCGTAATACTTTTGCACTTGGACTCGACAATTTTTTTAGGGCTTCTAGCGATTTTTCCGCTTTACTTTCTTGAACCACACCTAAAATTGCATTGATTAAGACAACAACAAAAATGATTAGGCTTTCAATCCATTCATGTGAGTCTACTATAATTGAAACAACAGCAGCAATTAAAAGGATAATAATTAATACATCATTAAATTGTTTTAGAAAGCGGAGAATCCATGGTGTTTTTTTAACTTCTTTTAAAGCATTCAACCCATATTTTTCTTGTCTTTTTAATATTTCTTCTTTTGTAAGACCTTTTTGAGAATCTACATCTAATTCTTGTAATACCTCAATAAATTCTTTTTCAACAAACATTTCTTTCACTCCTTCAAATAAAAACAAAAAGCAAGATCTTTGTTATAAGGTCTTGCTGATCATCTAAATGACTACTATATCCGGGATTTTCCGTGTTGTCGAATATAGTATCTTAGCTACTCCCCTTGATAAAACTTGCTAATAAATATTATCATAATAGAGGCTTTTTGTCAATTACTGAACCATGATATATTATGACAATTGTTTTAAACCGATGTTTACATTTTCTCCATTGATACTAAATTCTTTTGTTACTTCAATATCTTGATCAAAATATACTTCATTTGCTAAAACATCACCTTTAATTGTATCGATATTCTTTTCAATAATTGTTTTTATCTTGTCATTACCAGAAACATAGATTGCAATATGATCAGTTACATTAAAGTCAGATTCTTTACGAGTTGTTTGAATTTTACTAATAATCTCGCGAACAAAGCCTTCTTCAATTAATTCTGGTGTCAATTTGGTATCCATAACTACTGCTGTATAATTGTCAGCCATGGATGCGAATCCTTCTTGTTGGATAACATCAATCTGTACATCTTCATTGGTTAATTCTACATCAACATCTTTCACTTTTAGTTTTAAGATACCCGTAACCTCTAGTTCTTGTTTTGCCTTAGCGCCATCAATTTCAAGCAAGGTATTTTTAATATCGTTAATATATTTACCATATTTAGGACCCACTGTTTTAAAATTTGGTTTAAAGCTATATGATATAAATGAACTGATACTATCTGTGAATAAAACTTGTTTTACATTTAATTCTTCTTCAATAATTTCTACATAGAATTTCTCTAGTGGTTTTATTGCCTTCACATACATTTTACTAATGGGTTGACGGTTCTTTATATTGCAATTATTTCTAACAGCACGCCCCATCACAACAACATCTAAAACCAATTCCATGTTATTTTCTAACTCTTTATCAATCCATTCTAAAATTGGAGTTGGATAGTCGCATAGATGAACACTTTCATTTGCTTTCTTATCTACACTTCGAACCAAGTTTTGATAGATATCTTCTGTCATAAATGGAATCATTGGGGCAGCTACTTTTGCAATTGTTACCAGTGTTGTATATAAAGTCATGTAAGCATTAATCTTATCTTGTTCCATTCCTTTAGCCCAGAAACGCTCACGAGAAC
>JAEZSA010000009.1 GCA_023422115.1 Bacillota bacterium
AACAGGAACTAATCCACAGTACATTATGATTTTACCATAAATGGTAAAATACTCAAAATATTAGAAAGGAAAGGAGTTATAATATAACAACTTAAGAACTAATATCTTATGTTTTATATTATACAAGATTAAAATGAATGTAAATAAAAACGAATTGACATTAACTTTAGCAAACATTGAAGACGTGAAAGAGATTGTTCGAATATCTAAACTTTCTTTTCATAGTGATATCTTGGTAGGTGGGGAAGAATTAGATGGACCTCCCGATTATGATTCTATTTCTTGGCATGAACAAATGCAAAAGGCTGGGAAGTTGTATTCTTATTGGCTTGATGATACCATCATTGGAGCAGCCATTTTATGGATTTCTGAAAGAAGAATTTATATTGGACGAATTTTTATAGATCCTCTTTATTTCCATAGACATTTAGGAATAAAACTAATGGAACTGATTGAAGAATTATTACCCAATGCGATATATAAACTTGACACTCCAGTTTGGAATGTTAGAACAAACCAGTTTTACAAGAAATGTGGTTATAAAGAAATAAAAATAGATAAGGATACAGTTACTTATCAAAAAGACTGTACCAATCAATTAGATTAAGGGAGTATAATATGGTACATTTAGCTTATTGTGATGATAAATCAAAAGAATTATCTAAGATTTTAACTGGTGAAAAAACAATGATTATTCGGGGAGCCTCAGGAAGAAAAATACCCCATAGTAGAGTATTTAAAGATGAGATTATTTATTTTATGGAAAAAGGAACAAAAAAAATAACGGCGAAAGCCATTATCACAAATGTTCTAAATTATGTGAAATTATCCGATGAACAAATTATAGGAATTATAGAGAACAATAATGATAAACTAATCTTAACAGATAAACAAAAAGAAAGATGGCATAAAACATGTTTATGCTTAGTGGAGTTTAGTCATGTTGAAGAAATAGACCCATTAGAATTTGATCATCAAAGTAATATGGATGATTGGTTAATCATCAACAAGATAGAAGATGTTGTGGTAGGAACGAGTATCCCTTATAATTATCAAAATTCAAAATTCTAATATTTTTGATTCAATAAAAAAGTGAAGCGCTAATTGCTTCACTTTTTAAATAAACTATTTTTAAATAATATAGGATAAAGACCTAAAGTCACGAAAGAAACTAGGAAGTAACGTAACATATCAAGTAGAATAAATCCTTCTGGGAAAACCATATCAAGACCAAACTGAGTAATCATGACACAAATGATCGCTCCGAATAATCGAAGTAGTTTTTTCCCTAATGGAGCTTGACAGTTAAAGTCATTTGCTTTTCTTTCCCAAATACTACCAGCAACAAAACCAGCAAACATAGCATAACTGGTATAAAAATCACGATATATTTTAATATCAACAAAATCTTTTCTCCAAAAGATAAAGACAAAAGGTAAGAAAACAACGAAAGTGATTAGATAAAGAAAAGCTTGTTTTTTTGGATCATCTTCAAATTTCCGATGCAAATAGTTTCCTAAAAAAGCAATGCTGATTCCAAAGATCCAACCAAAAAGAACATCTTTTGGATAGTGAACACCTAAACCAACTCGAGAAAGACCGATTAAGAAAATTACAATTCCAACAACCCAGAAAAGCCATTTCTTTTTAAATTGTAAAGCAAGGGAAGTGTAAGTAACAGAAGAGTTTTGTGTATGACCACTTGGAAAAGAATACCCTGTTGCTGTTTCCACTCTTACTGGTTCATAACTAGTGTCATAAACAAAGGGACGTTCGTACTTTACAACACCTTTAATGGATCCATTAAAGGATAGAGAAGTGAAAATAGAGTAAGCAATTCTTTGCCCTGCTCTCTTATCAAAGATGAAATAAACAATCGCAAGAACAACGATAAAAACATATTGTTCTCCTAAAATAGTAATTACTTGTAAAAGTCCATCAATAAATGGGGTTGATAATTCACGCAACGCCTTAATGATGGAAATTTCAAAATCCTTCATGTGAATCCTCCTAGATAATTGTTTTATGGATATTACTTATTTACTTTTTACTATCTTTTATTTTACGAGGGATAAACCATAATATTGTTAGTATTTGCAATGGAATGATGGCAATGAAAAGGAGCCATAATTGATCATAATCAATTGAAAGGTAAATGGATAAGGGAATCGACCAAGATAATAAGGAAATCGCAAAGAATAAAATCCATTTATTACCCCACAACTTTGTAAAGACAATGAGATCGATTAATGAAAAAGGAATTGCATAAATAAAAGTTAACCAAGCTCGAGTAATACTTGGAGCAAAAATACCAAGTAGAGCATAGATAGCAGTTGCAACAGCCCAAACACCTGTAAAAGACATTAACGTAATAATTAAATGATTTTTATGGGTAGGAGATTTTATTTTTGTTTTTGGATCAGCTAATAAATCTTGAACTGTTATTTGATATAACTCAGCAATATTACTTAAAATTACCAAATCAGGAATACTTTCTTGCCTTTCCCATTTTGAAATTGATTTATCAGAGTAATTCAGTTTTTCTGCGAGTTGAATTTGAGTCAAGTTATGAGCTTTTCGATATTTTATTAAATTGTTAGCAACATTTTCTTTTATTTTATCTTCTGTCATCATGAACGTATTATAGCACTTTTTTTTTAATTAAGCAATTATGAAAAATTCTTAATTCTCTTATTAGTAGAGTAACGAAAATGGATTCTACTAATTGAAATTCATAATTATAGAAATCTTTATTTCAAGTAGATAGGTCTTGAAAAATCATTATTATATAATTAAGGTGTAAAAAAACGGATTATTGTTTAGGAGGATTTTATATGCAAAAATTCAAAATTGTAACTGATTCATGTATTGATTTAACTGGTGAAATGGCACAAACCTTAGATTTAGTGGTGTTACCATTGAGTGTGCAAATTGATGGAATATCCTATCAGAATTACCTTGATGAAAGAGAAATAACATTTAAGAATTTCTATCAAATGTTAAGAGAACATAAAGTGCCCAAAACATCACAAATTAATCCAGAACACTATATGGTAGCTTTGGATCCACTCCTTGAAGAGGGTTATGATATTTTACTAGTTACTTTTTCTTCAGCGTTATCGGGAACCTATCAGTCTTCTCTGATTGCGAAAAGCGATTTATTAGAAAAATATCCAAATCGAAAAATACTAATCATCGATTCTTTATGTGCTTCTATGGGACAAGGTTTACTAATAAAGTATCTTGCTGATATGAAAAAGCAAAATGCAAGTTTGGAAGAACTTGCGTTGTGGGCAGAAAAAAGCAAACAAAAATTATGTCATTTGTTTACTGTAGGTGATTTAAATTATCTTCGTCGTGGCGGTAGATTATCCTTTGCAAAGGCATTCTTAGGAACACTGCTTAAAATTAAACCAATGTTACATGTCGATATGGGAGGTAGATTAGTGCAAACAGGTGCTGTCCGAGGGCGTCGCCAAGTATTAAATAAAATGGTTGAACGAATGGAACAAACCATTGAAAAGCCTGAAACTCAAGAGATATTTATTTCACATGGAGATTGTTTAGATGATGTTATTTATGTAATAGATCGAATTAACGAAAAAATGAAAGTAAAAAACATTATGTTTAATTATGTAGGACCTGTCATTGGCAGTCACTCGGGGGTTGACACATTAGCCATCTTTTATTTGGGAAATGATCGATTTACTCCTTATAGTAAATAAATAAAGTGACTTTGTGCTTGAAGAACACAAAGTACTCTTTTGAGTACTTTATGCTCTTTGGCACTTTTTTTACTTTTCAAACATTTCAATTTGTGATAGAATGAAAGCAATAAGGAGATGCTCTATGACAATTTCAATCATCCCTCAAGTGAATCATATTACCATCAGTGAAACTCAACGCCTTCCTTATCAAGCAAATAATGTTATATATCTATATAATACTAATCTTGAAAAAGAAGGATATAAGATTGTTACCAAGAAAGATTGCATTCTTGTAGAATATGCTACAGAAAGAGGAAAATTTTATGGGCAAAAGACACTTGAGCAATTGTTCCAAATTTACCCTCACGAAATCCCCGAGTTAATCATTCATGATTATCCACAATATTCTTATCGTGGTTTTATGATTGATTCTTGTCGTCATTTTTTCTCTATCGAAGAGATAAAAAAACAAATCGAAGTCATGGCAACAGTAAAGATGAATACTTTCCACTGGCATTTATCAGATGACCAAGGTTGGAGAGTAGAAATAAAGAAATATCCAAAGCTAATGGAACAGGGATCAAAACGAAAACAAACTCGTGGAGATGGTAAAGAAGTATCAGGTTATTATACAAAAGAACAAATAAAAGAAATTATTGCTTTTTGTCAGGAAAGATATATTGATGTTATCCCAGAGTTAGACATGCCAGGTCATTTTACTGCAGCTTGTAGTTGTTACCCAGAATTATTATGTACCAAAGAAAAAATCAGTGTGGCGGAACATTTTGGAATACTTCCCAATATCGCATGTGCAGGACGTGAATTTACCTATCAGTTTTGCTGTGATGTTCTGGATGAAATAGGTGAATTGTTTCCTTATAACATAATTCATATCGGTGGGGATGAAGCTTTAAAATTAAACTGGTTGACATGTCCTGATTGTCGAGAAAAGATGAAAAAAGAAAATCTAAAGACACCAGAAGAACTAGAAACATACTTTTTAAATAGAATTACTCAATATTTAAGCACTAAAGGAAAAAAAGTGATTTGTTGGAACGATGGAATGACTTGTGATAATATCGATCATAGGATTATCATGCAATATTGGAAAGACAATAAAGAACATACTTCATTAGCAATTACTCAAGCAGCTAATGGTCGTAAAGTTATTATTAGTCCATTTTCAAACTACTATTTAGACTACAATTATGGAATTACCCCATTGAAAAAAACGTATACTTATCATCATCCATTGAAAAATGATTCTGTAATCGGAGTAGAAGCTCCTATTTGGACGGAGTATATTGATTCTGTTGATAAATTAGAACAACTTACATATCCAAGATTGCTAGCGGTAGCAGAAAGAGGATGGACCAATAATTTTAATTACAGTGATTTTATAAAAAGAGTAGCTTTTTTTGAAACCAAATTAAATTCTTTGAATATCAAGTTTGCTCCTTTATCTGAGGTTAATCCATTTTTGGTTAAAAGATGGTTTTTGAAATTATCGTTTTATTTTAAAGCAATAGATAAAAATATTGTAAAATCATTACAATTATTGCGAAAATACAAAAAGGTAAAACGTTTACATTAAGAAATACTTGCTTTTTATTTTATATGAGATATAATAGTAAAAAATGAGTGCCGTATAAGTTCAATAATAGGGTTTGAACGTCTCTACCTAGCTACCTTAAATTGCTGGTCTACGACTTAACTGTTTTTATGAACTTTTGGCTTGAGAAATCCTTAAGCCTTTTATTTCGGAATTTGGAGGTTATTATGAACACTAACAAAGTTGTTAAAAAGCATAACTTACAAAAAGAAAAAAGTACAGCATTTATTTTTAATAGTGGTGTTGTTAGTAAAACAGATTTTTTAATATTTGCTAATGTTAGCATCAATATATTTGCTTTTTAAGGTCCAATTATTTTTGGATCTTTTTTTATGATTAAAATTTGAGCCACTAACAATGAAAAGCTAAAATAGTTTTGAAAAGGAGGACATTATGAATCAAAATCTAATTTTAGGAGCAAACGACAGACCAAAGGGAGGCAAGTGGTTACTGCTAAGTTTCCAACATGTATTTGCAATGTTTGGAGCAACCGTACTTGTACCTTTATTAACAGGATTACCAGTTTCAGTAGCTTTATTCTCATCTGGTGTTGGAACACTAATCTATATTGTATGTACGAATAGAAAGGTACCAATTTATCTTGGATCAAGTTTTGCGTATATTACCTATATTATTTCGGCAGTTGCAATGACTGGTGGTGGATATGGAGCAGCTATGACAGGTATAGTTATGGTTGGTATTATCTACTGTATCGTGTCTTTATTCATTAAACTATTAGGTGTAGGTTGGTTAAATAGATTATTACCTCCAATCATAGTAGGACCTATGATTATGGTAATTGGTTTAGGTTTATCAGCAACTGCAATTACAGAAACAGGTCTTTTAGCACCAACAGCAGCTAATTTAGCAAGCAATCCATGGGCGGGAGATTATCGAGCAATTCTTGTAGCTTTATTTACAATGACATTTATTTCTGTTATTGCGATAAAATCAAAAGGATTTTTAAAGGTTGTTCCTTTCTTGGTTGGAATCGCTGCTGGTTATTTATTTGCTGTTTTAATTAGTTTAATCCCTAATGGTGATTATCCGTCTTTAATTAACTTTACTCCTGTATGGGATGTAATAAAAGACCCTTCACAATGGTTTAGTTTACCTAAATTTTTATTACTTGGATGGAAAGATGCTAATTTAGGAGCAGGAATTACAATGACAAAGATTAATTTCGGTGCTGCCATTTCTGTCATTCCTTTAGCTTTTGTAACAATCTGTGAACATATTGGAGATCATAAAGTATTAGGAAAAATCACAGGCCAAGATTATATTGTTAATCCAGGATTACATAAGACACTTCTTGGTGATGGTATTGCAACAAGTTTTGCAGGTTTAATTGGTGGTCCAGCAAACACATCTTATGGTGAAAATACTTCTGTTGTTGGTATTACAAAAGTAGGCTCTGTTTGGGTTACTGGTGGAGCTGCAGTTATTGCTGTTGTATTGTCTTTCTTCAATGTATTTTCAAGTTTGATTAATTCAATTCCACTAGCAGTACTAGGTGGTGTTTGCCTAATCCTTTATGGCTTTATTGCTGCTAATGGCTTAAAAACAATGAGCGATGCTAAGGTTGATTTAACAAAAACAAGAAACTTAATCATTGTATCAGTTATGTTAGTAATTGGTATTGGTGGAGCAGTATTGAGCTTTGGAAAATTTAGTTTTTCAGGAATGGCCTTATCAGCAATCATTGGTATTTTATTAAACTCATTCTTACCAAAGGAAACAGAAGAAGAAATAAAACTATAAAATTCATCGTGGACTTTCTTGAAAAAGAAAGTCCTTTTATTTTAATTAAAAAAGAAAAATATTGTTGAAAAAGAAAAATAAATATGCTATAATATACAAGCAAATATGAAGTGGTCTCATGGTGTAGTGGTTAACATGTCAGTCTGTCACACTGAAGATCGCGGGTTCAAGTCCCGTTGAGACCGCCATTTTTTGGCTCGGTAGCTCAGTCGGTAGAGCAAAGGACTGAAAATCCTTGTGTCGGCGGTTCGATTCCGTCCCAAGCCACCATTAAGTGGAGGATTAGCTCAGCTGGGAGAGCATCTGCCTTACAAGCAGAGGGTCGGCGGTTCGAGCCCGTCATCCTCCACCA
>JAEZSA010000018.1 GCA_023422115.1 Bacillota bacterium
TAATAACATCTTCATATATTGTTTTCATACTAGAATTAGTAGATATATTTCTAGAATAAGAAGTAATTATTTCTTTTGCAACTTCAATATTTTTGGCATATTTCTTCAATTGCAAATCATCACTTTGATAAATTAAGTCTAGATAACTTCTTAATTTCAAAGCACACTTTTGATATTTTAATCCGATATTAGCAGGCCAACCACCTCTGCAAATAAAATAGGCAATATCCTTTAAAGATTTATCAGATTTTTTACCATCTATAATTTCATTTTTATCGAAAATTTTTTCTAAAGAAATTAATCCGTTAGAATCACCAGATTCAAAAGAACTCATTGTATGCATATTTAAAATGCCAATTCTACCAGCTCCACTATGAGCTATAGTTCCCTCATCTGGAACTCTTGAACCAGTTAATAAAAACATTCCAGGTTGTTCTTCTTCATCAACTGTTACTCTAATGGCATCCCATAATATAGGTGCTACTTGCCATTCATCTATTAGTCTAGGATAATCACCTTCCAATATTAAAGAAACATTTGTATTTGCTGCTTCGATGTAACTTTTAGATTTATTTTTATCTTGCATTTTAATTATGCTTTTAGCTTGCATTTCGGCAGTTGTAGTTTTACCACACCATTTTGGTCCTCTTATTAAAACTGCACCAAAGGTTTCTAAATAAAATTCTAACTCTTTATCGATTATTCTTTTTAAATAACTCATGTTTTTTACACCTCCTTACATATATTATACTAATTTCTCTTTATACATGCAAGCTATTTGTCATATTTATTGCTAGTGTTTTGTGGCTTTATTTGCTAGTGTTTTGTATATAAATAATTTCAATTTTTTAAAATCTAATTTTTTAACTTTTTTTACTCTAAAGAAAGCCTAGTTTACAACACCTATTGCATTGATAAATGTTATATTACTATACATAAGAGATCTAGTAGCATAAAAATAATCTTTAAAGATATTAAATACTAAGAATGATTTCCCAGAGTGATGCAATCCTGTAATTACCTTAATTAATCCATTATTTTACTTTTCTATTAATTGATTTAAATAAAAATCTCTATTAACAATTGCAATATCAATCTATCTTTCATGCAATTACTTGCATTTTTGTAGCGAAAAAATACATGAGTATCATACTAGTATCCATAGGATTATGTTGTCAAAATTATCTTGCCACAATGATACAGCACCTATAATTTTCATTTTAGGGTCAAGATTAATCTATTATCAGCTATAATTTACCAAGCTTAATAGTGTTATATTCACTATATAAAAGACCAATCACTTGACAAAATGTTTACGTTTTGTTATAATGTGTTCGTTAATCGTAAAGTAAAAAATATTCGTAAATTATTGGGGGGGAAAATGTGAATATGAAAACTGGATCTAAAAAGTATATATCATTAATTGATACTGCAAAAGCCTTGTTTTTTAAGTATGGCATTAAAAGAGTTACAATCGAAGAAATATGCGCGAAATCGAAAGTCAGCAAAGTCACTTTCTATAAATATTTTCAGGACAAAAGCGATTTGATTAAAACAATTCGGGAGGAACTAACGCAGACCGGTTTCGCGAGGTTTGACGAAATCAATGACCTACCCTTATCTTATTCAGAGAAAGTAGAGATGATGACCTCCTGGAGGATGCAATTCTTCGCTTCTGTGAATAGTGAGTTTATGAAAGAGATTATTGATATTGACTCTGTAACAGAAGAAATCAAGCAAAGATATCTTAAAAATATCATGCAAGCACAGCAAAAAGGTGAAATTGACCCTACCCTATCACCAGAGTTAATTTGGCTTGTTACAGAGAAATTCAACGAAATTGTTAAAGAAGGTAAATGGGAAAATAATCTATGCAATCATTTGGAGATTCAGGCTCAGCTAAGGCAAATGTATTTTTATGGATTGTTACACAAATAAATAAATAAATTGTGGAGGTAAAAAATGTCAAAAAACGCAGTAAATTTTCCCGTTGGATACTACCAGTTTCATAATCAGAAGGTATTCAACTATCAATTAAACCGCTGGTATTCCATAGGGCTGGCCAGGTTTGAAGATTGCATCCATATGGGCAAGGAAATCAAGAACTTTCACGACTGGACGGAAACAATGACTCGATTTGCCGATTGTGCTGAGAAAGAAGGCCGACTGTTGAATGCGGCTGCATACTATCGTTCGTCTGAGTTCTATACAACTAAAGATGTCATGCGAAAAGAATCTATTTATGACAAATTCTCTGAAGTTTTCTATAAAGCCGTAAGCGAAGAAAACTTTACAAGAGAGATGATACCCTACGAGAACGGCCAAATACCCATCCTACGGTTTGACCCAATAGGTCCGAAGAAAGGAACCATCCTCCTTCATGGCGGATTCGATTCCTTCATAGAAGAATGGTTCTTTATTTTGAAACATCTTTCACAGAAAGGTTTTGAAGCAATCGGCTTTGAAGGTCCTGGACAAGGGCATATGCTAATCAAGCAGGGTTTCCCACTGGATTACCGTTGGGAAAGACCGGTAAAAGCCATTCTTGACCATTATGCTATTGATGATGCAGCCATATTTGGTTTATCGATGGGTGGCTGGTTTTGCTTGCGAGCCGCCGCTTACGAACCGCGAATCAAACATGTCATCGCATCCGGACATGCAGTCGATTATTCGCAAATCCCACCTGCGTTTGCAAGGGCTATGATGATGTTTTTTATCAAACATCTTCGAAATTATACGGCCGATTCCTTTGTTAAGGTCAGTTTGAAAGAAGGAATTCAAGGTTGGCAGACACAGCAGCTGTCCAACATCACGAAACGGGCACCTTTGGAAGCGTTTGAGTATTCCTTGAATTTAAACGCTGACAATCTATCCTGTGACCAAATCGTACAGGACGTCTTATGTTTATCTGGTCAACACGATCATTTTATTCCAATTAAAATGCACAAGAAACAAGTCGTCTTGCTAAAGAATGCAAAATCGCTTGAAGAGAAGGTTTATACCAAACGCGATCATGCAGATAATCATTGCCAAATTGGAAATATCGGATTAATGCTTCAAGATGTGTTGTCTTGGTTAGAAAAGAAGGTATAGACGGTATCTTTTAGTAAAACCCTTGACCTCTAACTTTTTTCCTCTGCTCACAATCGAAAGTGTGGGTATGATACTATTTTCCTGACAAAATGGAACTCTTCGAAAAAGTGAAACTATTTCGAGCAATTGAAAGCGCAGGTATATGGGACATTGCTATCTTAGCGAGAAATACCGTTATCCAGTAATCTAGATTCAGAGTCAAAACCACTTTTATTGGTAATGATAATGAAAGGTAGATAGTAGACTATCCCATTAGATCCATAGATTTGTTTTGATGTATTTAATAAATATATGTTTGACTGAATAACATTTGAACCCTCTTAGGAATAATAAAAAAGTGCAACTCATAAAACAACAAAAAAGCTCTAATAATTGTTTTATCAACAAATTTTAGGGCTTTTTCTCTTATTTTGGCTCATTTTCACCCAAAATAAGCCTATTTTATGCAAAAGGTTTGATATTAAAGCAAAACATCGTTTACTTTTATATCAAAGTTAGTGTTCTTGAATGGTGCGGCTGATCGGATTTGAACCGACATGTTATAAACACTACCGTCTGAAGATAGCGCGTCTACCAGTTTCGCCACAGCCGCATCTTTCTATTCATCTTCAATAACGATACTTCGTTGTTTATTCTTTCTTGTTGAAATGATTAAACCAAGGATAGTAACAATTGCTCCAAGGATTCCCATCCAAGTAATTTTTTCTTCTAAGAAAATGGCAGAGAAAATAATTGTAACAACTGGAATTGCATAAATATATACTGTTGTTCTCACAGCACCAATATGCTTCACAGCAATATTCCATGTAGAGAAGCATAATGCAGAGGCAATGAACCCTAAAAAAGCAATTGATAATCCGTTTTCCCAATCAAATATTTTAGTAATTTCAAATATTGGATTAGAAAATAAGTAAATTGGTAAAATAAAGAGTACTCCATATAAAGTAATTCTTCTTGTTACCTGTACCATGTTATAACCATACTTCGAAATAACTCTTGTAACTATAGAATAAGTAGCCCACATAAATACAGCGATGATTAACAATAAATCTCCAAAAGGATTTAATTCCAATACAAAAATACCATTGAATGTAACTAAAATCACTCCCAAGATACTTATAATGAAACCAGCAATAAATCGCTTCGTTAACCCTTCTTCTTTTAAGACAAAGAAAGACAGTAGAGCAGTAAAGAATGGGGCCATCGAGGTAATAATCGAAGCATTGGTTGCAGAAGTGTAAGTTAAAGCAGTATTTTCTAGGAATTGATAAATTGCGATTCCTGATAATCCAGCTAACGCAAACATGAGTTCATGTTTCCAATTTTTCACTGAAAATACTTTTGGATATACAACAAATAAAGTAACAAATGCTATTAAAAAGCGATACAATAAAATCTCAATAGGTTTAAATTGCCCTAATAAATTTTTTGTCACAACAAATGTCGTACCCCATACTAAAACTGTAAATAATGCAAATAGATTACCTAATGTTTTCTTGTTCATATATGAATCCTCTAGTTAAATATTTTATCATATAACAAAAAGAAAATCGAGAGTTATTGTTTATTTTTAAAATATTTTTCCCCTGAAAGCGTTTCAGCCTTTATTAACCTTGATAAAGATATTTTTTTAAGGTATAATTATTAAGGATAAATAAAATAGGAGCAATCATGAATATACTTTCTATTTTTTCGTTAACCGAAAACAATTTACTATCAATTATTTTCTTTGCAGTTGGTGGCTTAGGACTATTCTTATTTGGTATCAACCTCATGAGTGATTCTCTTAAAAAACTTGCAGGAAGTAAATTAAAAATTTTAATTCAAAAAACAACCAGCAATACCTTTAAAGCTATTTTAGTCGGTATTTTAATTACTGTTGTTATTCAGTCCTCTTCAGCAACTACTGTTATTGTTGTTGGATTAATATCTGCAGGATTAATGACTTTGTCGCAAGGAATTGGTGTTATGCTAGGAGCAAATATCGGAACTACTATCACCGCTTTTATCATTGGTCTTAATGTTTCTGATTATGCCTTACCTATCATCTTTGTTGGAGCTTTTTTAATCATCTTTATTAATAAACATCGTTGGAATTTATCAGGAGAAACGATTCTTGGTTTTGGAATATTGTTCCTTGGCCTAGAGTTTATGGGAACTGGATTAAAAGAACTAGCAAACTTTCCTTTCTTCACTAAGATTATAGAAACCTTATCCAATCATTGGATTCTAGGTGTTTTCACAGGAGCATCATTAACTGCTTTGATCCAATCTTCTTCAGCATTTATTGGAATCCTCCAAAAAATGTTCTCAACAGGAACAATTCCTTTAGTTGCAGCAATACCAATTCTTTTTGGTTCTAATATTGGTACTACCGTTACAGCATTAATTGCTAGCTTAAGTGGTAATCGCGAATCAAAGCAAGCAGCTGTTGGAAATCTTATCTTTAAAATATTAGGAACAGTATTATTCTTAATCTTTTTAAAACCATTTACCACATTATTTGAATTATTAGAAGCAAATGTCTTTGGAGAAAGCAATATGCTTACCTTAGCGATTGTTCATTTAATATTTAATGTCATTACGACCTTTATATTGTTCTTCTTCATTAAATATTTGATTAAGGTAATTAAAAAGATTATCCCTGATACTCCTGTGGGTGATGAGGAATACATATCAGCAAAATTCTTAAACGAAGAATTATTAGTGAAATCCCCTATTCTTGCTTTAGAAAGCTCGCGCTTATCCATTATAGACATGAGTAAAGTGGCGATTCGTATGATTGATTGTGCTCACAAATATCTTAATGAAAATAATGATAATTATTTCTTAAAATGTATGATGTTAGAAGATCAAATGGATGTCTTTAATCACTTGATTCATGACTACTTGATGCAAGTTCACACAGAAAATTTCAGTGATGAGGAAAGCATCAATCAAGCCATTTACATCGATACCATTCGTGACTTAGAGCGAATTGGTGACCATTCCGTTAATCTAGTGGAGTTTTTCCAAGATCGTTATAATGTTGGTGTCATCACCGATGAAACCACCTTAAATAATCTCAATTACTTCTTTGAACAAATCAATTATCAAGTGAATCATGCGGCAGAAGCATTTGAAAAACGCGATAAGAAAGTAGCCTCACAAATCATTAAACTTGAAGAAGAAATTGACACTTTAGAGCGAAGATACCGAAAAGCTCAACTAAACGCCATTGATTCTAGTAATATTCTAAACGATATTCACTATGTTGATATTCTTTCTAATCTAGAAAGAATCAGTGACCATTGTTGCAACATCGCAGAAAACATCATCGACCCATATTATATGAAAAAATAGCATTGACAAAATGATAGTATATCATTGTTCAATGCTTTTTATTTACTTTTGGCAAGTAGAACAATAATATACTGAACCACCCATATATGCTTCTTTTGTAATCTGTCCACTACATTGTGGGCAGCCATTTTTATATGTTTTACTTGATAGTTTTGTGTGATAGCATCCTTCATGACCATAAATGTCTTTTTCTGTATCACGGCCACCTAAATCACACATGGTTTGTAACGTGTCTTTGATGGAATGAAATAAACCATCGAGTTCTTCTTTAGTTAGTGTTACAATTTTACGCTTTGGATTGATTCCAGCAACAAATAAAATATCCTGTAAAACACCATTTCCAAGTCCAGGAAATCTTTGCTCTGTTGCTAGTAGTGCTTTTACTGATAATTTCTCACTAGTTTTATGAACAACAGCATAGTAGTCATTAATCGTATAGTCAGGTGACAATATGCTTTTCGCTTGTTTACTGGTTATGTAATATTCATTGGTACAATCACCTTTATGAGCGAGAATTCCTCCATACATCGTAACAGTAAAAGCAAGTTTTGATTGATCTGTAAATTCAATCAGCAATTGGTATTTAGTAGGAATCTCTTCACCTAGTTGTAAATAGCGAAGAGTAATTCCATCATCAATAGCGATATACGTATCTGTAAACTCAAGTTCTAATACAATTCCAAATCCTTGAGCTCCAGTAAACATTTTTCCTTTTAGCAATGCATCATAGTTTTCTGGATTACCACTAAACCATGTCAACTTATGTTCATTGGTAGGTGGATAAACCTTTTTTACAATTTTCCCTTGCAATGCAGTTTCTAATTGCTTGGCGTAAGCCAATACTTCTGGTAATTCTAACATTTCAATCTCCTTTATATACTAATATTAGCAAATCCTACTTGAAAACCATTCTCAATATCATGAGGAGACATTTCTATTTGGTAACCAATTTTCCCAGCACTAAAGACGATTTTCAAAAATGTTAATGCTGAAGAATTGATCCATGTATAAAATGCCTTCTTCATTTCAATGGATGAACAACCTTTTTTGAAAGAGAATTTTTAATTAATGCAACTCTATAAGGAAATAATTCTGCCTTCATTATCCCTTCTGCAACTGCTGGGTCATTCTTCATAATTAATTCAGCTTCCTCTTCTGAATCTGTCTCTAAAATAACAATACCAAAGGTTTTTTCATCCAATCCATCTGTTTTACCTGCTAAAACAAGTTTTCCATCTTCAAGTAACCCCTGCAACTTTGCAAAGTGCCTTTCTACAATTGCTTCTTCCTTTACAGTCCAATTTTTCTCATTCAATAAAGCTGGTTTTAACTTTAAGACATAAATAAACTGTTTTTTCTTATTTTTCACTTATGACACTCCTGTTATATTTTTATCTATTTCTGTCTCTCCGATTCAATGTGACAATCGTCTAGATAGATATGAACCTGATAATCAATTTTTAATGCGACAATATACGCATTGCATTTATTTTCCCAAATGGACACCTACTCCATGCTTGATAGTTTTGTATACATCTCACTAGGAATCATCAATTCTTGTAAATTATTGATTGTTGTTTGGCTTAGGCATTTATTTTGAGCATATTCTTGCCCTGCTTTTGCTATCTTCTTTAAATAGGGTTTTACTACAGGAGAAGCTTCTTTAATTCGTAGCATCGGTCCTTCGGCACATAAAATTGATGTAACCTCTTTTCCAAAAACCAATTCAAACTGTTTTGTTAGAGCTTCATAGTTGTTTTCTAGATTAGGAAAACCACAAGTAGAAATTAGCACATATTGCTTTGCAAGATTATATCGTGCCGGATGAATAGCTCTACCATCAACTAAAATCATTTTACCTGTGTTTAACGGTAACAAGCGATCCATGAACGCTTTAATTTGTGATGGCATAGAAAAATAATAAAGAGGAAAACTCCAAATAATAATATCTGCTGCGATAAATTTTTGCAATGCTTCCTTCATATCATCTTTAATTACACATTCTCCTGGCGTTTTATTCCAGCAGTGAAAACATCCCAAACAAGGTTTGATATCTAACTGTTGAATATCTAGTTGTTCTACTTCGTAATCACCAAATTTTTTCATTCCTTCAATAAATGCTTCTGCAATCAATATTGTCCCACTGTTTTTCCCTTTGGGACTACCATTTAATAATAAAATTTTCATGTTTTTCGCTTCCTTTACTTTATTTTTTATAATCAATGCCAACTAAAGAGATTTCAAAACGACAGTTAGAATCCCCTTGTAAGATAGAATGTAATACCTTGATGGGTAATTTTTTACCAAACAATATTTCAAAAGGATATTTTTCAAAACCAGCACTGCAATAACACCAATTTGGTGAAATAGAAGTTTTCTTATCTTTTATTGCTTCTCGAGCAAAAGGACAGTGACAGGAGTAATATGCTCTTTCCTCTTTCGTCTTAGCTACTAAATAACTGACAATATCATAAGGTATTTTCTTCATATATAATTTATTGTTTTTTAATACTGCAGAAAGGATTTCTTGGTCGCCTGCAACAAAATCAACTACTTCCTGAGTGATTTTTTGTTCGAACCATACTTCATTGCGATTGCAATGATCTTGTAGTTCAGCGACTTTACGTTGATGTAAATCCTTTAGATATGCATCTAAACTCTCTGCTTTTGCGTAATACTCTTTCTCTTTCGCAAATGCTTGCGCAGGAATTCCATGGTTATTACCAGCAAGAATTTTTCTTAACCGGTTCACATCAAACCTCTTCTCTAAACGATTCATAAAGAAACTTGTAAATTTCGGCATTTCCGTTGGGTGTGTCCCAAGAACCGGAATTGTAATTTCTTTTGTAAACTCTTCTGTTGTTTCTTTCCCTACTTCTTGTTCCATGGTTTGCAATATGTTTTCAATCACATCTAAACCACCCGTATATTTAGTTAAATGGATAAATAAATCATTTCTTTTAGTAACTCTAAAATAACGCATTAAAACAATAAAGTTAGGAACTGTGTTTTTTCCACTCTCTACCCAATAAGCAATCAATTCATCGAGTTCGTTGATACCAATATCATCCAAAGAACATTGTTCCCAAAAACTATCTGCTTCTTCTAGTAATGTTACTGCTACCTCATAATCGGTTTCCGAAAGATGATGTCTTTCATATAATGCTTTTAGTAATTCTAGTTTCATTAATCTAACCTCTTTTTACTATTCAATTTACCTACTTAATTTTTAATCGCTGTTCGTAGTTTAGCTGATCTTGCTCTTGGATTATGATAAACCTCATCTTTGGATGGAAGGAAAGGACCTTCAATTACTTTAAATATTCCTTTATTAAAATATTCTTTAAATGCCTTTTTCACAAGCCGATCTTCTCCCGAATGAAAGGATAGGATAGCAACTCTACCACCTGGATTTAAATGATTGGGTAATTTCTCCAGTAATTCAAATAAAACTTCATATTCTTTGTTTACTTCAATTCTTAAGGCTTGAAAGGTTCTACTTGCTGCTTTCTTTAATTCCTCACTCAATTTTGCTTTTGGTACATGCTGTAAAGCATTAGTTATCACCTTGTAAAGCTCTTGAGTTGTTTGAATAAAATGACCTTGCTTTTTTTCTTTTGTGATTTCCTGAGCGATTTCTTTTGCATAAATCTCATCGGCATTTTCAATTAACATTTGTTCGATTCTATATTCACTAAATTCGAGTAAGATGATATGGGCAGGTAAGCCTACATTGGGATTCATTCTTAAATCTAGTGGTCCTTCTTCTCGAAAGGTAAATCCTCTTTCGGGATCATCTAGTTGCATGGAAGATACCCCTAGGTCTGCTAGAATGAAGTCAAAGCCCTTTTCATTTACTTGATTAAAATCTTTAAAATTCATTTGATGTAGCGTAAAGTCATGTTCAGTAAATCCATATTCTAGTAATCGATCTCTTGTTTTAGGGAGTTCTAAAGGATCTTGGTCAATCCCATGTAAATGGCCAGTATGATTTAATTTTTCTAGCATTTCTTTACTATGACCCCCAAAACCTAATGTTAAGTCTATCCCAATTTCATGGGGTTGGATATCAAAAAAGGATAATATCTCTTCCACCATAATCGGTCTATGCATACCAGCTGGCGTGTTGCCCTTACTCATTACTTTTTGAATGGTATCCGTATACTTATTAGGATTTTGTTCTTTATATTTTTCACTAAACCTTTTAGGATAGGATCCACTATACCTTTTCCGTCTTACGTGTTTATTTTCTTCCATTTAAAAACACCTCTTCATTGTTACATCAATTCTAAATGATGTTCAATATATGAATATCGACAGTATCGATTATCCTTTGATAAAATTGAGTATGTTATCAAGAATGATATCTTGTTGTGCTTTTGTAGTAATTTGGGCGATACCATCATCTTTTTGAGCTCCATACCAGCCAAATTGTGCATGATTTCCTCCTAAGATTTCAAAAGATATATAATTTTCAGGGAGTAAGTTTTCACTTTCCTGTAATTTATGATTATCTAGAACAAGATCAAATTCTCCAATCATCATTAATACATTTTTATCAGAAACATCTGTGATTGGATAACTAGCAAGGAAAACTAAATCAGAGATTCGATCATCCCCTTCGCTAAACATACTAGCAACTGTTCCACCCAAGGAGTGACCTATCACTACATTTTCAATATCATCTTTTATAAATCTAGCTCCATACTTGGGGGTTAGGATGGCTAAGTTAAACATTGTTTTCACAATCGTAACATCATAACCCGATAGCGCTAATTGAACTGCAAGATATTCATAACTTTGTGGTTTTACTTTTCCACCAGGTAGGATTACAATGTTCTTCTTCGGCTCGTTAACAAAGTAACTGATTTGATCAAAGTCATCAATCTTTTCTAACTCTTCTAAATCTAGAAGTGCTACTTCCTCCATCATTTCATCTAATGGTTCATAAGAATCCTTTGTATATATGAAAAGAACAAGAATCATAACCACTAATAATGATAAAAGACTAATCGTTGTTATTTTCAAAGCTTTCTTCATACCCCTATCCTTACTTTCTATCCTATATCATACGCAATAAGAGTCTTATTGGTTATTTCCCATTTTATCATAGATTCAACAATTAGTAAAACAAAAACGAAGGATTGAAATAATTCAAGAAAAATTATGGAAATTTGGCAAGTAATTGGAGAATGTAGTTGGCATCTCGGACTATGGGTTTGTCTACAAGATAACGCAGTTTTCGTTTCCTTCCCACGTATTGAAGCTGTCCAAGGTTTATTCATTTTAATCTTAATAATTCGTCTTTTCATTCTTTGTGTGAAAAAGAAATGCCTTTCGTTTGTACTTAGTACCTTCATTTTAACATTCCTAGCTACTTGGGTTGGTCACCCTTTGAAATGAAAAAAATTCGCACGAAACCCCA
>JAEZSA010000066.1 GCA_023422115.1 Bacillota bacterium
ATTTTCGCTTTATATTCTTCAAGGTTATATTTTCGATTCATCCGTTTTAAAATAGGATCTGATCCAGCTTGTAAGGGTACATGAAGGTGAAGGCAAAAATGGTCTTTATTTTCACTCATAGTCGCAAGTAATTCATCACTGATCTCTGTTGCTTCAATCGATGAAATGCGAATACGGCCCAAATTTGGTACTTTTTCAACAATCTCCATAAGTAAATCACTAAAAGAATAGTTGGAAAAATCTTTTCCATAAGTACCGGTATTAATCCCTGTTAGAACGATTTCTTTCATCCCTTGTTCCGTTAAAAGGGCAATTTCAGAAATAACATCTTCTGGTTTTCTACTTCTAATTTGTCCTCTAGCATAAGGAATCGTACAATAACTACAAAAATTGTTACAACCATCCTGGATCTTCACAAATCCTCTGATTTTATGATTAAAATGTTTGATTTTTAATTCTTCATATTCTTTTATCTCTTTATAATTGGTTATGAAGTAGCTTTGTTTACGACTAACCATACAATCTTCAATTAATTGAACCAACTGATGGCGATTGGAAGTCCCAATCACGATATCCACTCCTGGAATGTTTTTCACAACTTCACTATTTAATTGAGAAAAACATCCCATAACAGCAACAACAGCTGTTGCGTTTTTCTTTGTTGCTTGACGAATCATTTTCCTGCTTTTTGAATCAGCGATTGCTGTTACTGTACAGGTATTTATTAAATAAACATCGCTAATTTCATTGAAATCGACTAATTGATACCCTTTTTCAATAAATTCATTGATGATTGCTTCGGTTTCATATAGGTTTACTTTACAACCTAAAGAACAATAACTAATTTTCATTGATTTCTCCTAATTCATATTGATAACTAATTACACTCATAATGTAAAGGGGTGCTGTTTCGGTCCGTAATATTCGTGGTCCTAATCCGATGAACTTTGCTTTTGTTTTTTGTAACTGTTTAATTTCTGAAGGACTAAAGCCACCTTCCGGACCAATGATGACAAGGATGCTTTTTCCTTTAAATTCTACTAAGTTTTGTTTTAAACTACGATCTTTTGCCCGTCCTTGTTCTTCATAGGCAACGAAACATAAATCTTGTTCATCGATCAGATTTAATAATTTGGTAAAAGAAATAGGTTCCATAATCTTCATTATTTTCGTGCGATGGGATTGTTCACTGGCTTCCTTTGCAATCATCTGATACCGTTGGGTTTTTTGAGCGCTATTTTCTTTCATCTTTACAATTGAACGCTCCATCATGATGGGTAAATAACCATAAGCTCCTAGTTCACTAATTCTTTTAATCACTTCTTCCATCTTTTCGCGACGAACCAATCCCTGAGCAATCGTAACATCAACAGGTAACTCCACGTGATCTATTTTTTCACTAATAATCGTTAATAAAACTTCGGTATTAGTAAATGTTGTAATACTTACTAAATAAGTTTTCTCTTCCTCGGTACAAACCAGGACTTGATCGCCTACTTTCATCCGCATAACATTTTTAATATGATGGAAATCTTGTCCTATAATTGAGATTTGATTTCCTCTTAATGCAGTGGTATTGATAAAGTATCGTTGCATAAACAGACTCCTATATTATTACTTATTATAACACACTTTTTATACTTTTCATAATAAAAGAGCAACATTAGTTGCTCTTAAAGAATTTTTTAATCTTATCAAAAACAGATTCTGTTTTTTCGTTGGTGCGCGATAATTTATTAAATAAATCTTTTTGTTCTGCATTCAATTTTGTTGGTGTTATTACATTCACTGCCACATATTGGTTTCCCGTATTGCCACTACGTTGGCTAGTAATTCCTTTATTGTTTAATTTGAATTTTGTTCCCGTTTGCGTGCCAGCCGGGATTTTCATATCCACATCACCATATAAAGTAGGTATTGTAATGGTTGCCCCTAAGGCTGCTTGTGAGAACGTAATTGGCATATCCATAAAAATGTTTAAGCCATCGCGTTGGAAAATCTCATGTGGTTTCACCACGATATTAATGTATAAATCACCACTAATGCCGCCACTTGGTCCTGCTTCACCATATCCCGATAGTTTTAAGCCCTGACCATCCTCAATACCTGAAGGTATTTTCACTTTGATTTTTGACGCTTTCTTTACACGTCCTTCTCCATTACAAGTTGAACATTTCTTTTTAATAATTTTACCTCGTCCACCACAATTAGGACAAGTTGTTTCAGTTTGAATGCGGCCAAACAAGGTTGATTGCTCTTGAACAACACGACCTCGTCCCCGGCACTTCGGACAAACCTCAATATCGCTCTTTGATTCTGCCCCTAAGCCACTACAGCTAGGACAAGTTTCATATTTGTTAATCGATATTTCCTTTTCTGTACCAAATGCTGCTTCCTCGAAGGTAACTGTAACAGTGGTTCGTAAATCACTCCCTCGGGCGTTTGCACTAGATGACGAAGAGCGACGTCCACCACCAAACATCGATGATAGAATGTCTTCAAAGCCACCACCAAAACCACCAAAATCAAAACCGCCAAATCCTTGCCCCATACTTGGGCCTTCATGACCAAATTGATTATATTGTTCTCGTTTTTGCTGATCGCTTAGTACTTCATATGCTTCTTGAATTTCTTTGAATTTTTCTTCTGCGTTAGGCTCAGTGCTAACATCAGGATGATATTTCTTCGCTAGATTACGATAAGCTTTTTTTATCTCATCATCCGTTGCAGTTTTAGAAACTCCTAGCACATCATAATAATCTCTTTTGGCCATAGATTACCCTCTCTGTTTTTTAATTATTTGAATCTTCGTACTCAGCATCCACTGCATCATCACTGCTGCTAGAGTTGCCGTCTGTGTGAGAAGTGTCAGTACCATTTGCCTTTTGTGCTTTTTGGTAAGCACGTGTAGCAACGTTTTGGCTAACCTTCAATAATTCTTCTTTCTTTTTCTTGATATCTTCTAAATCTTTACCCTTTAAGGCTTCTTCCAAATCTTTTGATTTTGCTTCGATGTCTGCTTTTTCTTTTTCTGTTACATCTTCGCCTAAATCTTTGATTGATTTCTTAGCTGCAAAGATGATTTGTTCGCATTCATTCTTTAAGTCAGCTTCTTCTTTACGTAATTTATCGCTTTCAGCATTTTCTTCTGCTTCACGAACCATTTTTTTGATTTCTTCTTCGCTTAAACCAGAACCATTTTGGATGGTCACAGATTGACTCTTACCAG
>JAEZSA010000024.1 GCA_023422115.1 Bacillota bacterium
CTACAGAACAAAAGATTATTACCGATGCCAACGATATTATTTACGATTCTTTGGAAAATATAAAAGATATTAAATTACTAAATGGAATTCAATATGAAAAGGAAAAATTTAGTGAATGGACAAATAAATATACAAAGTGTAAACTAAATTCCGATTTGGTTGATGAAGATTCACGAATCAATTTGCAAGATTTCTTTGTTGGAATCATCTTTTCAATCGTCCTTGGATTAGGGAGCTGGTTGTCGAACGATGCTAGTTTTGGTATTACTGCTGGAACGATTGTAATGTATATCATTTTTGTTCCTGCTGTGTTTATCACTTTTAAAGCTTTAATGAATAATCACATTTCCTTGAATTATGTTGAAGAAGCACAAACAGAATTGAATGTATTATATAGTTTAAAGAGTGAAATTAGATCTGAACCTGTGAGTAGTTTAGAAGATGTTCATAGTTTCAAATTCATTGATGTTGACTATGCAACAGATAAAAAGAATATCTTGATTGATAAAGTCAGTTTTGAATTGAAACGAGGAGAAAGGTTGGGAATTTTATCGGAAGATACTAAATCTAAACGATTGATTTTTGAAATGATTACCAAACTAACCAAGCCTACAAAAGGCTCTATCTCGATTAACAACTGTGATATTCTTAAGTTGAACACTAAATATTTAAGAGATTTAATTACTTCTATTTATGCAGAAGCTAGTATTTTTCATGGTACGATTCAAGAAAACATCATTTATCCAGAAAAATTTGATGAATATAAATATAATGATGCTTTAAACCGCAGCGGATTAAAGGATATTATCAATGAATTACCTAATAGAGAGCGAACAATCATCGATGAGAAAGAAACAAATATCAGTAAAGATGTGATGCAAAGAATCATATTTGCCAATGCTTTCTATAAAGATTCCAAGATTTATTTACTAGATGATGTTACAAAATTTCTTAGTATTAACACAGAAAATGAATTGATTAACGAAGTATTTAAATTGAAAAACAAGATTATCATTATGTTAACAGATCGAATTTATAGTTTAAGTTTGTGTGATAAAATATTAATCTTAGAAAATGGTAAAGTAGTTGAATATGGTAAATATTCAGAATTATTACAGGATAAAGAATCCCAGTTTTACAAGCTGATTAAGAAAGCAAGTCTTTCAAAAAAGGAAAAAGTATCATAAAAACACTAACAAAAGTTAGTGTTTTTTTATTAAATCTTAATTTTGACCCATTTCAAATTGACAAAGCGGATATTATTTAATAGAAACCTAATGATTTGGTCAATAAACATCCCAATCCACGATCCGATTAAACCGAAACCCAGTAAATAACAAATCGAATAAGAAAGAATTGGACGAATGACCATAACACTAATTAGAGAACTACGAGCAGTGTATTTTGTATCGCCAGCACCCCGTAGGATTCCTGTTGTAACCCATTGAAGGCTTTGAGGGAAAATAACAAAGGCGGCAAATAGCATCATTTCACTTGCTGCTTGGATGGTGCTATATTCTTTGGAAAAAAGCGAGGCTAGCCATGTTCGGGCAATGATGACAAAAGTGAACATAATAGATCCCAAGAAGAAACTTAGAATCTGTGTCATTCTTCCATAAGCAAAAGCAAGTTCCTCTCGTTTTTCTCCTAAACTCTTGCCAACAAGGCTAGAAGCACCGATGGCAAAGCCATCGGTAATATTAAAGCTTAAACTGATGATGCTTTGAATAATTGCATTGATAGCAACTGCTTCAGTACCTAAGCTATTTACAATTTTAGCACTAATGAAAAAACCAATTCTCATACCCAATTGCTCGATAAAAGCATTGGAACTGATTCTGAAAATTTGACCACAACTGGCTTTGTCTAATCGCCAATTATCTGTTAGTTTAATCGATAAAAATTGATTACGGCGATTATAAATAGCAAAAATGGAAATTACAAAAGCAACAAGGTTACCTATAATCGTAGCAATTCCTGCTCCTTTTACTCCTAAAGCAGGAAATCCTAAGTTTCCATTAATTAAACAATAATTTAGAAAGACATTAACAATATTAGCGGTAAGGTTAGTTACCAATGTAGTTTTTGTGTTTCCACAAGCCCGTAAAGCAGAAGTGATGACTAATCGGACATAATTTATGACAAGAATCGAAGATACAATTCTAAAGTAGATAACACTATTATCAATTGTGTCTTCTTTGGCTCCCGCTAGTAAAAGAAATGGCTTTGCAAGAAAGTAGGAAATACTGGTCATTATGAGTCCAATCATTACACCAATTACGAGCGATTGTCTTAGATAATTATTTGCTCCTTCTTGATCTTTCTGGCCTCGTTTTCGAGATATAATTGCAATAACTCCAGCATTTAAACCAATACCAGCAGATAGAGTAATAAATACAGGCTGCTGTGTTAGGGCAACAGAAGCAATTGCAGCATCACCTAATTTACCAACCATCATCGTATCAAACATACCAATTAATCCAATTAGAAAGATTTCTAAAGCGGCGGGAACTGATACTTTTAGAATATTATTTAAGATAGAAGATGTTTTTGGTAGATGCCAATCGGGTTTTAAATTTTTTATCTTTTGAGATAGTAATATATTCATAATAGCCTCAGACATTATAGGGTATATTATACACCATATTTTCTAAAAATGCGAAGAAAAACGTTTTTATTAAAAATAATTAACAAATGGATTTATTTGTGGTATAATAGTAAAAGGAAAAAATGATTAATCAATGAGGAAAGAAATATGGATAAAGTAAGAACAAGATTTGCCCCAAGTCCAACGGGATTTATGCATGTTGGGAACCTTCGCTCAGCATTATATGCCTTTTTATTTGCTCGTCAAAATAAGGGTGCTTTTATTCTAAGAATTGAAGATACAGATTTAGAGCGTTATGTTGAGGGTGCTGTTGATGTCATTTATCATACCTTAAAACAATCAGGAATTACCTTTGATGAAGGACCAAACGAAGGTGGTGCCTATGGACCCTACGTCCAAAGTGAACGTCAAAATGTTTATTTACAGTATGCAAAGGAATTAGTTGCAAAAAAAGCTGCTTATTATTGCTTTTGTGATAAGGAACGTTTAGATAGTTTAGCGGATGAAGCAGGAGTGAAGCGTTATGATAAACACTGTTTGTCTTTATCAGAGAAAGAAGTAACTGAGCGTTTGGCTCGTGGCGATAAACATGTTATTAGACAGAATATGCCTACTACTGGCTTTAGTGAATATGATGATATGGTATTTGGTCATATCAGTGTTCCAAATGAGGAATTAGAAGACCAAGTATTGATCAAATCCGATGGCATGCCAACCTATAATTTCGCTAATGTTGTAGATGACCATTTAATGGCGATTACTCATGTCATTCGCGGTAATGAATATTTAAGTAGTACACCAAAATACAATTTATTATATCAAGCATTTGGATGGGAACTTCCAAAATATATGCATCTTACTCCAATTATGAAAGATGAAACGAGAAAACTATCAAAGCGTCACGGAGATGCCAATTTTGATGATTTCCTTCTTAAGGGATACTTACCAGAAGCCATTGTTAACTATATCGCTCTGTTAGGATGGAGTCCAAAAGGAACCCAAGAAAAATTTACAATGGCAGAATTAATCGAGCACTTTGATGTCAAGGGATTATCAAAATCATCGAGTATTTTTGATGAAGCAAAGATGAAATGGTTGAATGGAGAATATATCAAAGAATTACCATTTTCTGAGTTCATGATGTATGCACTACCATTTTTTGAGAAATCAGTGATTAAAGGGGTTTACGATTATGAAAAATTTGGTAAATTATTACAATCACGAATCGAGATTTTTAGTGAAATTCCAGAAAAAGTAGAATTCATTATTAATTTCCAAAAATTTGATTCAGAACTTTACCAAAACAAGAAACTAAAAATAGATCGTGATGTTGCAAAAGTGGTTCTTGAAGCAATCATTCCTTCGTTAAAGGAACTGAATCCATGGAATGAAGAGAATTTACATCAAGTAATTGTTCAAACAGCAGAAAAATTAGCGATGAAATCAGGAGTTGTTTATACTGTTTTACGAATTGCTTTAACTGCTACACAAATTACTCCTGGAGGATCCGTGGAAATGGCGGATATTCTAGGTAAAGAAGAGTCGATGAGACGATTACAATTAAGCCTAGTTTGGCTAACAGAATAATAGGAGAAGAGGGATGCGTAATACCAATGATATCCTAGAAAAGATGATTCAAATTGCAGTTGATGATGAACATATTCTAGCAGTTTGCCTAAATGGTTCCCGTGCTGATAAAAATGCTTTTTGTGATCAATACTCTGATTTCGATATTATTTATGTAGTCGAGGGAATACGCGATTATACCACAAACCAACAATGGTTTGATCAGTTTGGTGAACTATTAATCTCACAAACACCGGATCTATTTGATGGATATGATTTTACAGGCAACGAAAAATTTACTAAATTAATGCAATTTACTGATGGTTCTCGTATTGACTTAACCTTAGTGGATGTAACAAATATGAAGTTTTTGTTGGAAAGCAAAGAACCACAATTGGTATTGCTTAATAAAAATAAACATGTAGAATTGAAAAACATTTTTACTTGTGAGGATTATTTCTTGAATCTTCCCCAACAAAAGGAATTCTTCAAATGTGTCAATGAGTTTTGGTGGGTAGTTCCTTATGTAGCGAAGGGATTGTGTCGTCAAGAAATCACTTATGTAAAGCATCATTTTGAAGGAATTCTTCAAGAAATACTATGGAAAATGTTAGGATGGAAATATAGTTTGCTTTATCACAAACGAATTGCTTTCGGGAAACATTATCGCTATCTTAATCGCTATATGAATACAAAGGAACAAAAACAATTCCTTGATACGTTTGCGAATGGAACGATTGATGATATTTGGGAAAAACTATTTCATATTTGTGATTTTTTTGATGAACAAGCCCAAATAGTAGCAGTTAGTTTATTATTAGAATACGATAAAAAGATAGCTGGAACGATGAAAGCATATCTAACTAGAATGAAAAATGATTTAAAACAGATAGAAAAGGATGTGAATTTATGATATCAAAAGAAGTATGCCAAAAAGTATTGGAATTGTGTCTAGCAACAGGAGGAGACTTTGCTGAACTGTTTATTGAAGATACAATTACTAATAATCTTGAATTGACGATGGGTAAAATTACAAAAGCAAATACAAACCATCTTCATGGAGTAGCCATTAGAATTTTGAAAGGATTTCAAGAAGTAAATGGTTATACAAATGACTTTTCTTATGAAAGTTTGGAAAAATTAGCGTTCAAATTAAGAAGTAGTATTGAAGGAGAGAAATTGAATATTCAATTTACGTTACAAGAAGAAAAAGCTCCTATCATTACAAAACCTTGTCGTTTACCATCTTCTCTAACAAATAAAGACAAAATAGATTATATGCTACAAGTATATGAAGCGGCAAAAGCAAAATCTACTGAGGTAAGCCAAATTATATGTAACTTAGTCGATGAAGAACAAAACATTCAAGTAGCGAACACCTTAGGAAAAATGACGAAAGATTTCCGTACTCATATTCGTTTAGGAGCAACAGTAGTTGCTGGTAGTGGTATGAATATGCAAAATTCTTCTGATTCAGTGGGAGGAAATCAAGGCTACGAAGTATTAGATCAAGCCAATTTAAAAGAATTTGGCGAAAATATTACCAATTCTGCAGTTATGATGGTTCATGCTGATGAAATGATTGGTGGTAAGATGACCGTCGTAGTTCACAATGCTTTTGGTGGTGTCTTATTACATGAGGCTTGTGTCCATGCTTTGGAAGCAACAACAGTAGCCAAAGGATCCTCTGTATTTTGTGGTAAATTAGGTCAAAAAGTTGCCAGTGATATCGTAACAGCCATTGACGATGGAACAAGAGATAATCAATGGGGTTCTTTAAATGTTGATGATGAAGGTCATCCAACTCAAAAGAATGTTTTAATAGAAAATGGTATTTTAAAAAGCTATTTAGTTGACTATCGTAACTCACGTGTGATGAATCACTCAGTAACGGGAAGTGGTCGTCGTCAATCATATAAATTTTCTCCAACTTCACGAATGACCAATACTTTCTTTGCTCCAGGTAAAGATACATTTGAAGATATTATTGCGAAGACAGAATATGGCTTATTCGCGAAAAAAATGGGTGGAGGAAGCGTTAATCCATCAACAGGAGAATTTAATTTTTCTGTAAATGAAGGGTACTTAATCGAAAATGGTAAAATAACAAAGCCAGTTCGAGGTGCTGCCTTAGTAGGTAGTGGTGCTGAAGTATTAATGAACATTGACATGATAGCGGATAATTTATCCTTTGGTCATGGTATGTGTGGGTCGGCAAGCGGTTCAATTCCAACAGATGTTGGTCAACCAACAATTAGAGTACAAAATGTAACTGTTGGTGGAAGGGGGTCTAAATAATGAATTTCGAAGTTTTAATTCAAAAAGCAATTACAAAAGGCCTAAGTGCAGTCGAAGTATATAATACTGTTAGTGAAGAAACCATGGTTTCTTTATTTAAAGGAGCAGTAGACAAAGCGGAAATTAAAAATAGTAATGTTTATAGCGTAAGAGGAATATATAATGGTAAAATGGCTTATGTTACCTTCGAAAACGAAGAAGAAAATAGCGATTTTATTATTGATAAATTAATTGAAAATGCTAGTGCATTAACTACAGACGAAGAGTTTGAGATTTTCAAAGGTAGTAAAGAATACCCTACAAGGGAAACAGTCGATGGTGGTTTTTCAAAAGCAACGATGACTGACAAAATTAAGTTAATTAAAGATGTTGAATATATAGCAAGTAATATGGATAAGAGAGTTGCCTTTTTACCATATTGTCGTTACAACGAAGAGAAAGTTAGTGTTAGAATTATCAATTCTTATGGATTGGATATTGCGAAAAATTACCATTACGGTGTATTAATATTACAGGTAATTGCAAAAGAAGAAAAAGATACCCAATCTGCCTTTGAAATTGATGTTGCTTTAAATTATGCTTCCTTAGATCCACAAAAGGTTGCAAAAAAAGCGGTTGAAAAAGCACTTTCTAAGTTGAATGCCTCTCCAGTAGAGTCTAAAACTTACCCAATTATAATAGAAAACGAAACTATGTGTGATTTATTACAAGGGTTTGCTTCTATGTTTTCAGGGGAAGCAGCAATTAAAAAGTTAACTTCTTTAATTGGAAAAGAGGGAGAAAAAATAATGGATGAATCGATTTCCATTGTTGATGATCCTTTCTTAAAAGATGCGATTAACTGCCAACCTTTTGATGATGAAGGTGTGGTTTGTTACAAGAAAATGGTTGTTGAAAATGGTGTTTTTAAAACAATGTTACATAATTTAAAAACAGCAAAATATTTTAAAACTACATCAACAGGAAATGGGTTTAAAGCAGGGAATGCTGGAGCTATTTCGGTTGCTGGTGTCAATTTATATGTTGCTCCAGGGAATGTAAGTAAAGAAGAAATGATTGCTAACACAGAAGAAGGATTACTAATAACTGATATGGCAGGTTTACATGCAGGTTTAAATCCAATCAGTGGTGATTTTAGTGCGCAGTCATCAGGGTATTTAATTAAGGATGGAAAGATTGAACGACCAGTGAATTTGATTGTTGTATCTGGAAATTTCCTTAAAATGATGAGTCAAGTAGAAGCATTAGGTAGTGATTTATATGTATCATATCAAGGCATTGGTGCCCCTTCGATGAAATTTAAAGGCCTACCTGTTTCTGGTAAATAATAAGTGGTAAAGAAAAGTATCTCTTATATCAGAAGAGATATTTTTTATGAAAGGAAATATGAAAAAATTTGAAGAATTAATGATTAACCCCTTACTAATTAAGGGAATAGAAAAAATGAAGTTTGAAGCAATGACAGAAATCCAAGAGAAAGTGATTCCCACTGCTCTAGAAATGAAAGATATTATTGCCCAAGCCCCTACAGGAACTGGTAAGACAGTCGCTTTTGCCCTTCCTGTGTTAAATAAAATTGATATCACTTCTGAAG
>JAEZSA010000006.1 GCA_023422115.1 Bacillota bacterium
TCAAGCTCTTATCGCTTAATTTTTTTTATTTTTATTACTGTCTACTTGACAGATATCAGTTCAATCTTCAGGGTTTTATTCATTATTTCTAAGTTCTGTCAGAAAATCTTCAAAGTACTTAGGTAAAGGGCTATCAAATTCTAGGTATTCTTTCGTACGTGGGTGAATAAAGCCCAATGTTTTTGCGTGTAAAAATTGACCTGTTTCGCCAATGACATTTTTTGGTCCATAGACATAATCACCTACCAATGGATGTCCGATATATTTCATATGAACACGAATTTGATGAGTACGTCCAGTCTCTAAAGATAATTCAACTAAAGTATATTTTTTAAAACGTTCGAGCACTTTAAAGTTGGTCACGGCTGCTTTTCCTTGAATTGCTACGGCCATTTGTTGGCGATTGATCATATCACGACCAATCGGCGCTTCAATTCGGCCAACATTATGGTTAATAACACCATAAACAATCGCATAGTATTTACGGGAGATGGTTTTATTGAAGAATTGTTCACTCAAATTTCGATGAGCAAAGTCATTCTTGCAAGCTACCAATAATCCAGAGGTATCTTTATCGATACGATGAACAATACCAGCGCGAATGACACCATTGATTCCAGATAAATCATGACAATGATACATTAAAGCATTTACTAGTGTATTTTGATAGTTTCCCACTGCGGGGTGAACGACCATACCTGTTGGTTTATTCACTACGATGACATCATTATCTTCATAATAAATATCCAAAGGAATATCTTGGGCGATAATATCATTACTGACAGGATCAGGAATTGTTAGGTGAATTTTATCCCCTTTTTTTAAAATGAAATTAGCTTTTACGATCTTCTCATTCACTAAAACACAATCATCTTTGATATAAATTTGAATGGTGTTTCGCGAAATCTCCTCCAGTTCGCTGACGAGGAATTTGTCTAGACGCATTGGTTCTTCTTGTTGGTAAACCAAATAAATTAATTCCATTTTTTACCGGTCGCTCCAAAAAGGATTTCAAACATTAATAAGATAACACCTATGGTCATACACATGTCAGCGAAATTAAAACTAGGAAAACTCATGAAATCAAACGTAAGGAAATCACGAACATATCTTAATAAAATGCGATCAATAAAATTACCAATGGTTCCAGATATGATTAGAATCATACAAACACTATACATGGTATTAGCTTGTAAGTCGAAATCTTTCATCAAATAAGCAAATACGCCAAGAGCAATTGTTGTAATAACAATGAAAAACCATAATTTACCATTTAGAATTCCCCAAGCACCTCCTGTGTTTTCAACAAGACTAATGCGAAACAATCCAGGAATACACTTATAAGTTTGAAGTGGAGAAAAGTATTTGAAAGCAACTATTTTTGTTACTTGATCTAAAATAATTAATACTACGATTAATATGATTCCAATAATCATTGATTTACCTTTCATCGTGTTACCTCGTCATTCCAAAGAAAATTAAGATGGCAAGAATAAAAATTCCAAAGCCGATATTTAAACATTGATAAAATAAAATTGCATTCTCATCAATAGCCTGTAGTTCAAGCATATCTCGAGCATAACATTTTGCTAATTTCACAGTAAAAAAATTAGATAAACCATTGCTAATCATTAATAATCCCCAAGCAAAGGATAAAAAAGCAATCATGGCTTGTGGTTTATACCAATTCATTTCTAAAACTTCCAATAATAAAGCAGCAATAGGGAAAATCAATATCACCGTTATGACTAAGCCAAAAATGAAGGTAATAATATTAGTTGATCGTTTCAGTCTAATTTCATAAAACTTTTTTGTTTCTTCTTTTCCTTTTGACCAAAAACTTTTATGATTCATTCGTATTGCCCTCCATTTCCTGTAGGTATTGAACTATATCCATGAAATTATTAATTTTTACTAAAGCAAAATTTGCACCGATTCGATCATACTCTGCTTTTGCAAGATCATAATTTGTTTCACTGATGAAAAAAATATCAATATCATAATTATTAGCCGTAATAATCTTTTGTTTGACACCGGCTATATTACCGATATTACCATCTAGTTCAATGGTTCCCGTTCCTACAATCCGTTTTCCCTGAGTAATATCACCAGGTAGTAACGCATTATAAATGGATAAAGAAAGCATACCACCACCAGAAGCACCAATAGAGGAATAGGGATCTACAATCGAGAATTTTGGATTAGATTTTTCTGAATCCAATTTATAATAATCGTAAAAAGCAATTCCAAGACCGATGTAACCTGATTCATTGGTGACAAAGGAAGCATAAACTTCTTTTTGGACTTCATCACGAATAATCGTAAATTTAATTTCTTTGTCTGGTAAAGTATCATAGAGATTGACTACAATATCACGAAATTCATCAATATTCGCAAAAGACTGATCATTTACTTGAATTACAATATCAGAATAGTCTAATCCAGTTTTTGCATAAGGAGTGATGGCACTAACAATGACACCTCTATATTCTTTATGTAAAGTGATAGAACTATCTACTTTTGCTGCTTCTTGATAAGCGTTAATAATGGCGTTATTAATACTAATCTCTTTAGAGATGGTACCAAATTTACGTTGAGCTGTATCATCTAAATCAATAGATGGATCATATAGTTCCATATCAAACGCATCATTATTTTTCGCTAGCCAATATTGAATGACTGATATTCGAGTATGGGTATAAACGCCTACTGTATAAATATAACCTACTTCATTATCTGCTTCTATTTTTATAGAAGATGCTGTGTAATTAATACTTCCAGGAGTAGTAATTTCATAATTTACTTTGATGAAAGAAATAAGTAAAACAAACAAATAAAGTAAAACCCCGAGAAATACAACAATCTTTACTAAAAATGATGTTTTTTTAAAATTACGCCAACCATTTACAAAAAATTCTTTCATGATTCTTCCTCAACAATAATCTTTATCATGTTCATTTTACGATAACTTACATTGGCTGCTTTCAACATTCTTTTAGCAGCGATATCGGATTCAGTGTCGGCGTATTTTTCATCCATATAGATAATTTCTTTAATCCCACTTTGAATAATTAGTTTAACACATTCATGGCAAGGGAATAATGTCACATAAATGCTACATTCATCCAAACTAGAAATAGAATTCAATATCGCGTTGGGTTCCGCATGGACAACATAAGGATATTTGGTATCACAAAAGTTTCCTGTTTTTTCCCAAGGGAATTCATCATCGTTACATCCAAAAGGAAAACCATTATAACCAATTCCAACAATCTTTTTATGAGGATTGACAATACAGGCTCCAACTTGAGTGTTGGGGTCTTTACTTCGCATTGAAGAAAGCAAAGCGACTCCCATAAAATGTTTATCCCAAGAAATATAATTATTTCTTTTCATTGCTGTTTTCCTCCTCGTTCGAACAATTTTTTTCTAATTGTTGTTTTAATTCTGTTTTAATTTTACTAATTTCACTCGTTTTAATCATACAAGAAGGGGAATCGCAAACTTGACA
>JAEZSA010000034.1 GCA_023422115.1 Bacillota bacterium
AAAAATGTCGATGGTATTATTGATATCCGCGATGAAAGTGGTCGGGATGGACTACGAATCGTTGTTGATATCAAAAAAGATGCTAATCCAGAATTTATTCGTAATTTTTTCTTTAAATCAACTGATTTACAAGTAAATTATAATTTTAATGTTGTTGCGATTGCTAATAAGCGTCCTGTACAAATGGGATTACTAGAAATATTAGATTATTATATTGCTCATCAACGTGAAATTGTTACCAATAAAAGCAATTATGAATTACATAACGCAAAAAAGAGACTTCATATTGTTGAAGGATTGATTTCCATGACTTCTATTTTAGATGCAGTTATTAAGACAATCCGTTCTTCTGCAAATAAAAAGGATGCAAAGGATAATCTTGTCTCTACTTATGAATTTTCTGAAGAGCAAGCAGAAGCGATAGTTATGTTACAATTGTATAAACTAACAAATACTGATATTTATGCATTACAAAAAGAAAAAGAAGATTTAAGTCAAAGTGTTGAACGACTAAATGATATTTTATCTAATGATACATCGCTACTAACAGTGATTAAAAGCGAATTATTAACAACATTAAGTGAATTATCATCACCAAGAAAAACGTTAATTGAACATAAAATTGATGAAGTAAAAGTTGAAGTGAAAGAATTAATCGCAAAGGAAGATGCAATCATCTTGATTACACGCGATGGATATATTAAACGAATGACTTTAAAAAATTATGCTGCAGAAGAAGAAACAAAACTAAAAGATAATGATATTATTATCGCTAAATATGAAGTTACCACACTAGACACCTTGTTATTGTTTACCAATCAAGGAAATTATGTGTATTTACCAGTACAAAAAATCCCTGATGTTAAACACAAGGATTTAGGACGTAATGTAAGTACTTTAGCATCAATTGCAGCTGATGAAAAAGTAATTTTTACTGTAGCAATTGACGATTTTAATGCAGATCGATATTTGCTGTTTACAACCAAAAATGGACTAACTAAACGAACTCATATTCGCGATCTTAACGCAGAACGCTATTCACGGGCTCTAAAAGCAACAAAAATACGTGACAATGATGAATTAGTAAGCATTGATATTTGTTATGGTGATCAAAACGAGGTTGTAATGGTAACTAAAAAAGGATTTATCAATCGTTACAACGCCAATGAAATTAGTTTATTTGCTCCAGCATCTTTTGGTGTGAAAGCTCTAGAAATGAAGGGAAGACCAGATGACGAAGTAGTAGCAGGTCATTATATCGATAGTAAAGATACGATTCTTTTGTTAAATCAAAAAGGTGCTGTGAAGAAAATGAAGCCTTCAGAAATTGTGAAAGGTAAGAAGAATCATGTTGGTCGTCAATATATAGTAGCAACAAAAAAAGCACCATTATTCCTTGTTGACTGTGAAATAATCCATAAGAATCATGCAGAATTACGTGCTGAAGAAATCTATCTTGAAGGTAATGAAGGAATTATAAAATTAGATTTATCAGGAAAAGCATCCTCGAAGATGAGCGATATTGGCACTCCAGAAAAAATCATTATAGCTCGTAATAATCTCGATTTTATGAAAGACTAGAGGTGCGAAAATGAGTTGTATTAAAAATATAAATCGCTTTTTAATCCCTAATGATGTGATTGTTATTCTTGGACAAATATATCGCTATATTGGTAAAACAAAACAATATACTGAAGTGGTAGGAAATGACCAAGAACGCGTCATCGAACAAACAGTAGAACGAGATGCTTACTTTTTAGGAGCATTATTGAAACTAGATATCAGTGATGTTCGTAGTCGTTTAATTATTACAAAAGATTCTAGCCCGCGTAATAAAGAAGAAACAACGCTATATAATTTAAAAGACATATTGATGACACTACAAAAACGTCCTAATCAATTTGGAGTCCAAAGTAATGACATTTTAAATATTGTTAACTTGGTTTTTTCTCATGCAAATACACCAATTCGATTTGATTATACCAGTGCTGATAAAAAATCGATTTTACAAAGTCAAAACATGAAAAGCAAGCGTTTAATCATTGATGAGATTACAGATGAAATTAGTCATCTCTTACAAAGTGGAAGTTTTGAAAAAATCACTTTGTATCTACATTATTTCATTGACTTTTACAATATTAAACCATTCACAACCCAAAATGAATTAGCCAGTTTATTATTGTTATATTTCTTGATGATTAAAGCGGATATTGAAGCATTTCGATATGTTAGTTTCTTTCAATTAATTAGTGAAGATTACCATAATTTTCAAACTGAATTGATGAATGCTTGCTTTAATTGGCAAGAAGGATACTCTCAATCGCTTGGATTTATTCGTTATATGGAAAAATTAATTTTGAAAGGCTACGTAAAAACAGATGAGATTATTAAAAATTATAAATTTGACCAAAATTTGAATAAAATTGAGAATATTGAAAGAACAATCAGTAACTTAACAGAAGTATTTACCAAAGAAGAAATTAGGAATATTCATCCTTATGTCAGCGAATCTACAATCAACCGTGCTTTAATTAATCTAAGAGATACTGGATATATTAGACCCATAGGGAAAGGGCGATCAGCAAAATGGATGAAAATTCCAAGAGGATATCAAAATGACTAAAGCAAATTATCATACTCACACCTATTTATGTGGTCACGCAGAAGGATTACCGATTGATTATGTTCAAAAAGCCATCGAATTGGGTTTGGAACATATCGGTATTTCTGATCATGGGTATTTGAAACATAAATGGATTGGGAGAATGAATCTTGATCAATATCATGATATCTATTTACCAAATATCAAAGAAGCAAAAGAAAAATATGGTAAACAAATAGAAATCTTTACTGGTTTGGAATTAGAATATTTGGATGGATATGATAGTCTATATCAAAAATATGTTCAAGAAACAGATTATTTAATTCTCGGGCAACATATTGTTGAAGTAAACAATGTCGATTATGATCTATATAAACCGATGAATGATGAGTTAATTATTGCTTATAAAGAAGCGGTAATAAAAGGGATGGAAAGCGGATATTTTAAAATTTTAGCTCATCCTGATTTATACATGCTTCGTTATGGGGTATGGAATAAACTTACTGAAACGATTGCCATTGCTATTATTGAAAGCGCAATAAAGAATAATGTTTATCTAGAGATTAATAGCAACGGAACGAGAAGAGCTGCTACTTATACAAATGACCTAGAATTGACATGGTTATATCCACGGATTGAATTTTGGAGAATTGTTAGTCGTTATCCAGAAGCAAAGGTTATTGTAGGTGATGATGCTCATTATTTTAACCATCTCCATGATTTGGCTGTTTACAATGCAATTTTATTTGCAAAGAAAGTAGGAATTACAATATATGATAAGATTTTATAGGTATATAGGATGAGTAAAAAAAGATTTATCTATTGGTTAATTAGCATTATTTTTTCTCTAATCTTAATTACGGCAATTTTGTTTTCTAATGATGAAAACTATTGGCTCTATGCTCTAGCCATTTCACTTCTTATTATTCCTAATTTTACTTTTAAAAGAATAGAAAATCAAAGGTTATTACAAATTATCATTAATTATTCGCAAACGGGTAATGTAAATCAATATTTAGAACAACTAAAAAACTATGATCGCGATATGATCAAAACAAGAAATCTAAAATATTACCAGTTCATTAATTATGTGCAAGCTTATATGGATAAAGGGAATTTTGAAAAGGCCAAGGAGATTTTAGATAATTTAGTTGAAAACGAATCAAAATTTAATCAATTAACTAAGTTTGTATACTATCGAGCGTGGATTAATTATTTTTTAAACTATGGTCAAATGAAAGAAACAAAAGAATTGTTGGATCAATTAAAAGATATGATTGAAAATTCATCAGCAACCCTGCAACAACAATTTGTTTTGACTTATCAAGTTTTGTTGGCAAAATACAATATTCGTAGTGATATCTTACTCAGAGAAACAAAAGCAACTTTAAAACAGGTAATAGAGATGAATCGAACACCCTTGATGCTTGCTTCAAGTAGCTATTATATTGGTATCATTGAATATAAATTAGGAAATTATGAAGAAGCAAAAAAAATCTTTGAAGAAATCGCTAATTTTAATGAGCAATTGCATTTTGTCCAAAAAGCAAAAGAGTATTTACTGAAGATCAATGAAATGAGCACTACTGTATAGTGCTCTTTTATTAAAATTGACTTTTTTTCAGTTTTTTATTATAATAATTACAAGCAATAATAAAGAGGTGTTTTATGTATAAATTAATACTTGTAGACGATGAACAAGATGTACGCAACAGAATTATTACCTCAATTCAAAAAATTGATTGTGGTTTTGAAGTTATTGCTAGTTATGACAATGGCTTAGATGCCTTTGATGGTATTATACAAATGAATCCAGATTTAGTCATTACAGATATAAGAATGCCTTTTATGACTGGTATGGAGTTGTTAAAGAAAATAAAAGACAATTTACCTTTGATTAAATCAATTATTATTACTGGATTTGATGAATTTGATTATGCAAAACAAGCAATTGATTTAGGGGTATCGGGATTTTTAACCAAACCGATTACATCTGCTGATTTGGAAGAAGTCCTTCACAAAGCAAAAGAAGAATTAGACGAGGAATACCAACGAAATACCAATCTAGAAAATATGGAAAACTTCATCAAAGAATCATTACCTTTGATTAAAGAAAACAATTTACAGCGATTGATTACCCTAACAAATCCAGACAAAAAGTTTTTGAAAAAATTAGAGTATAATGGTATTTTTCTAAATTATAGAAATTATATGTTATCAGTAATCGATATGGACCTCGATTTAGAGAACACTAATCTAGAAAAATATGAAATGAATTTCTTAACAGTTAAGAAATTTATTGGGGAAGGATTACAAAACTATTTCTTTTTTGAGACTTTTACAAGCAACGACCAAATTATTACCATTATAAAGTCAAATGAGGAAATATCACCAACGCAAATTGAACATTGCTTTGAATATGTTTTAATGAAAACAAAGAAATTCTTGGAATTTACTGTTAGTGTAGGAATTAGCAATCAGTATAAGAATAAGAATTTTAAAGAAATGTATCGAGAAGCTCAATCTGCTCTAGAATTACGCTCTGTAATGGGTGGGAATGAGATTTATTTTGCAAGCAATATAGGTAGTGATTATAAAAAAGTTTTAATGATTGATGATGATGAACTAAAAGAACTAAGTTATACGATTAAATATCGTTCTTTGAATGAAACAAAAGCATTATTACAAACGTTAAAAGAAAAAATCGCAAAACCAGAATATATATTATACAATCCATTTAATCTATCAAACATTTTAAATGCAATAGTGAAATCATGCGATGATTTGGATGCTTTCTATGGAGAAAGTAAATCTTCATTTTATGAAAAACTATTTGATATCAAGACTTTAGAAGAAACTTTTACTTGGTTTGAGAGTTTGATTACAAAAATAGTAACAATCAACCAGGATACTATTGCAGATAGCATTCAAAGAAATCTTAATAAAATCATCAATTATATTGATTCTCACTATACAGATAATGATTTAAATTTGGAAGTTCTCGCTGATAAAGTAAATATTAGTATTAGTTATATTAGTGCTATCTTGAAAAAAGAGCAAAATACAACCTTTGTGAAGTATTTAACCTACTTACGAATGGAAAAAGCGAAAGAATTATTAAAAAATCCTAATATAAAGATCGTAGATGTAGCAGAAGCAGTAGGGTATAGTGAGCCTTACTATTTCAGCCATAGTTTTAAAAAATATCAAGGCGTATCGCCGAAAGAGTATCGAACTAATGAAGGCGAAGGAAAATAATTTCTTTCAGCGAAAAAGATCGATAGAATTTAATATTCTTGTTTCTTGTCTATCGATCATGGTTGGATTCGCCTTATTACTTAGTTTGTTATCACTAAACAGTTTTTCTGAATTTGTAAACAACACTTCAGAAGAACAAACGAAGGAAATAAGTCGTCAAATTGTTCATAATTATGATAATTATATTTCAACAATCATCGATACTTATAATGGGATCCAAGTAAAAATTGATAATGTTGATATAAAAGCGAACACAGAAGCTACAAAAAGCACCTTAGAAGATTTTTTATTGTTCAAAACTGATATAACAAACTTATCGCTTTTCTCTTTAGAAGGAGAACTGTATGCCACAACTACGAATCTAATTTATGATAAGGAACAGGTTGTTTATCAAGCTTGGTTCGAGCGTGCAATTAAGGAACCTTCATTGATTTTTTTCTCGAATCCGTACATTATCGATGGTGATTTTCGTATTTTAGTAAGCAAAGTAGTGAATCACAACCGGGGAACAGAAAAAGCCTTATTAATGATGGAACTGGATTCTAGTCCTATTGTTGAACTTGCTGAAAATGCTAATTTGGGCCAAGAAGGTAGAATTTTATTGTTAGATAGTAATTATAATACCATTTATTCCTCGATCAATGATATGGAGACATATAAAGCAATCAATGCCGTAAAGAAAATTATCATAGGTTTTGGAAGCGCCCATATTAGTGGTTTTGATATGGCGATTAATGTTGATACGCTTACCAATACTAAATGGAAAATTGCTATTTTAATCAATGTTGATAATACAAAAGCAGTTCAAGAAAACTATATTTGGATTATAGCAATTATTGGTTTATTTATGGTCGTTGCTACCATTACAATTATAACGTTTACTTCGAGAAGAATAGCCAATCCATTAAAAGCACTAGAAAAATCAATGAAAAAAATCGAACAATCGGACTTCTTGGTTGTAGAACCCGTTATGGAAAGTTCGCAAAAAGAAGTTGCAAATTTAAGTAAAAGTTTCAATTTAATGATGAGTCGAATTAAAGAATTGATGGATCGAATTGTTGTTGAGCAAAATGCACAACGCGAAAGCGAATTGAAAGCTTTACAAAACCAAATAAATCCTCATTTTTTATATAAT
>JAEZSA010000050.1 GCA_023422115.1 Bacillota bacterium
GGAGTATATATTGCACCAATGTTTGACTTAGAGGCTGAGGTGCTATTCATCATTGATTTGGATCAAGAATCAGATGATGTTATCATCACTTTGATACTTCAAGGATATGGTGATGAGTTCGATGTAACAATGGTATGGTTAGAAGAAGAAATTCCACAAACAATTATAAACAATGTAGCTTTTCCTACCAAATATGACAAGACGGGAGCAAGTCTTACTTGGAATAGTTCTAACGAAGCAGCGATTACTTCATTTGGAATAGTTTCAAGAGATACCGATCAAGATCGAGGTGTATTATTAAGTTGCGAAATAAAAATAGAAGATGAAGTAAAATTATTTACAAAATACGTGTACGTTTTGGGAAGAACCGATAAAGAGAAAATTGAGATTGTAAAAGAATGGCTTGATGGAATTTATTCCATCAGTCATATAGATGAGACGACAAAGTTTGTTACCACCGATGAAGCATATCAAGCTAAAATCATTTGGACACCACAAAATGAAAGTATCCTAACAAAAGATTTGCAATTTATTCAACCATTATATGATACAAAAATTGCCATGCAAGTTGCGATTGGGATTGGTACAAGTTCTACTAGTTTTCAATATGTTTTTAGTGTGTTGGGACAAGAACACGAAAATACGTGGGATAAAATAGAAGATTTTTTATCGCGAATTAATATATCACAAATTAAAACACAAAAGTTTATATTATATGGATATGAGGTAGGGTATCAAAGTGTACCGAGTGAAAACATTGGATATTTGCCATTTTATGATGAACAAGAAATGGAAATCATCCAATCTATTTTACCCGACAATAGTCCATTAAAACCAAATAGAATGAGATCAGCAACTAGGTATATTGTGATTCACAATACGGGAATGGCTCATCCCACAGCAACCGCAAAAGGATTGGATGAATATATTCATTCTACTGACAGAGTAGCTTCTTGGCATTTTTCTATTGATGATAAAGAAACCTATCAACAATTAAAATTAGGCGAGATTGGATGGCATGCGGGGGAGAGCAATGGTAATAATTATGGAATAGGAATTGAATCTTGTGTATATGAAGGAGTCGATTTCAACATGGTACTACGTCGTTTGGCGAAGTTAACAGCAAAATTGTTGATAACCTATCATCTTGATTTAATAGATATCAAACAACATTATGATTTCTCAGGAAAAGATTGCCCTCAAGTAATTAGACACGCAGATCGTTGGAGCGAATTATTATATCTTGTTCAACTAGAATATTTTGCTCAAACAGAACTGCAAGGAGTAGAATTTATTTGGAAAAGTCTAACCCCAGAAATAATGGATGATGAAGGAAAAGTAATCAATCATCCTGGAGAAGAAACAGCAGTAAGCTATCAAGTTGAAGTTCGTTTTGTAGGAGAAACAAGAATATTTACCTATACATCATTATTGAATCAAAGAGCAAAATAATAAAAACGAAGGAAACGTCATAAAAAGAATACGTTTCCTTTTTATTTTTTGAAAACTTCCTTGGCTATTTTAATGCTTTGTGTTATAATTTACAAGGATTGAGATTAAGGAGAAGACAAAATGGAAAAATGGCAAAAGATTGAAGCGTTTCTCAATAAAATCAACGTGAAAGAAATTAAAAATCAAACCTATTTTTTGTATGGCTATGAAGAAGGCTATGAAAAAGTTCCAAGTGAAAATCAAGGATATTTACCTTTTTATAATCATTTAAAAATGGAAATTAAACAAAGTTTGTTGCCCAATGACAGCAAATTAAAACCAAACACAAAAAGAAAGGAAACCAAGTATATCACCATTCACAATACAGGAATGGCACATCCTTCCGCTACCGCAAAAGGATTGGCAGACTATATTCACACAACAGATCGAATTGCTTCCTGGCATTTTTCTCTTGATGATAAGGAGACTTATCAACATCTTGAATTAGATGAAGTTGGATGGCATGCAGGAGATGGTGGACATACCTGGAATGAGAGATATTTCAATAAAACTTATAACAAAGAATGTATTGGTGGTGGCAATTTAAATAGCATTGGAATAGAATCGTGTGTTTATCAAGGAGTTGATTTCAACATGGTTCTTCGCCGTCTGGCAAAGTTAACAGCAATGCTACTAATTAAATATCAATTAACCCTTCAAGATATAAAACAACATTACGATTTTTCCGGGAAAAATTGCCCTCAAGTTATTCGAGAAGCAAACAGATGGGAAGAATTTTTATTCCTAGTTGATTTGGAGTTGTTTGCTCAGAAGGAATTACAAGATGTTAAATTTAATTGGAAGAGCTTGTCTTTAGATATCATGGATGATGAAGGCAAAGTAATACATCATCCGAATAAAGCAGTAAAAATTAACTATCAAGTCGAAGTTGAATATAATAATATCCGAAAAACATATTTTTTTGAATCAACATTATTGGCGAAGAAATAAGAGGAAAACAATGAGAAAAATTATCTTTACAATAATTTGTTTGTTTGCTTTTGTCGTTTTAAATGGTTGTAAGCCAAAACAAGAAGAAGAAACAACAACCTTTGACGAGGTTATTGGTTGGATAGAAGAACAATATCAAAATCAAGAAATTAGTGAAGACATAGTATTGCCAGAAAGTTATCAAGAAGCATTACTACAATGGATGAGTAACAACCAAGAAGTTATATCTGACCAAGGTAAAGTTACACCTTTAGGAACAGACATTGAGGTTGTTTTAGAATATGAAATTACGATCGGTGAAACAACACAAAAACACGAAATAACAATGAAAGTAAAAGGGAAATCAGATCAAATGGCAGAAATAAAAGAGTGGATTACAGACTATTTCACTACGTTTGATAGCAGTAATTTTACTTTGCCTACGAATCACCCCGAGTATGATTGCATTATTTCCTGGGAATCTTCCAAACCGATGGTTTTAAATGTAGATGGAAAAATTCAACGTCCTTATGGAAAAGATGAAACGGTTCAATTAGGCTGTGAAATTCAATTTCAAGAAAAAACAGAACAGATGCAATTTAGTGTTGTGGTTTCACAAGTAACGCCTGGCACGGAAATTGAAGAAATAACAAAATGGTTAAATGATAATTACGTAAACAAAGTTATCAATCAAGACATCATTTTTCCAACAGAACATCCAACGATTCCAGCGACATTAACATGGTTGAGTTTCTATGAAGAAATAATCGATAATAATGGTCATTATATCGCTCCAATTCTCGATCAAAAAATAGAATTTCTATGTACAATAACCTTTGATGGAAAAAAGGAAGATGTGTTTGTTGAAATGGTGGCAAAGGGAAGTGGGACTGTGATGGATGTAATTAAAGAATGGGTGAAAAAGCAAATTGGATCGCCGATTATTTATAGCTTTCGATTCCCGACAGATTATCCAAAATATCAAGCAACTTTTACTTGGACTTCTAGTAATGAACAAGTCATTACCAATAGTGGAGAAGTAATACGCCCACTGGAGAATGATGCGACAGTCAATCTTACTTGTTTGATTACTTATGAGGGAAAAACAGAAAATTATTCTTTTGATGTTGTCGTTTTGGAGATGGCAGCTCGTGATAAATGTGCTGAAACAAAGAAATGGCTCGATGAAACGTTTCTTGGTTTTACTTCAATCACTCAAGATTTAGATTTACCAGTAGGATATAGTCCAATGCAAGCAACGATTAACTGGTCTTCCAGTTTCAGTAATATTATTGATTCTACAGGAAAGTTTACACAACCAATTTCTGGAACTAATATTTCTTTAATCGCAGCGATTACGGTAGGAACCTATACTCTAGATGTCGTATATAATTACGAAGTATCGGGATTCACTTATACGAACAAATGGGAAGCCATTGAAACCTTCCTAAATTCCATTAATTATAAAGAAATAAAAACTCAATATTATCAAACTTATGGAAATCGAACATTAAATGTTATTAATTATGGATATCTACCATTTTATAATCAAAATAATGCTGCGATAGATGTGAGAATATTACCTTATACTTATGGAAAACAAAGAACAGGAATTATACGAAATAGTACACAATACATTGTTGTTCATGATACAGGAAACAATAATAATGGAGCAAACGCAGAAATGCACTGGAGATATATTAACAATTTAAACAATGATCCTGGATCCAGCTCTGTATCATGGCACTTTACCGTTGATGAAGGTAGCATTATTCAAAATCTTCCTTTAGATGAGGTAGCATGGCATGCTGGTGATGGTTCTCGTGAATACGGAACAACGTACTTTAATACTACATATCAAAAAACCAGTATTACTGGGGGAAACAGAAATGGTATAGGAATAGAAACCTGTGTTGATGAAGGCTCAGAATACAACAATACGATGCGAAACACAGCAAAATTAGTTGCTGAATTATTGCTTCAATATGAGTTAGGATTTGATCGAATCAAGCAACACAATGATTTCTCTGGAAAAGATTGTCCAATGGCAATGCGTCATGCAAATCGTTGGGAAGAATTCTTGTTTTTAGTAGAATTAGAATACTTTGCAAAAGTTAATTTATCAGGTGTAACATTTGTTTGGACTAGCCTTACTCCAACAATCTTAAATGATCGAGGAGAAGTAATTTTAAAAACAGGAGAAGAACATAATGTTACTTATCAAGTAGCAGTTACTTATGATAATGAAACTAAAATATATAATTTCTCATCAAAAGTAACGGCTCTTACATAGGGAATGAAAATTCAAAAAGATGTTTATTTTTAAAGTAAAAAGTGTTAAAATATATAATAGTGAAAAAAGGAGTGAAAAATTATGGCAGTTAAATTTGTTTTAAAAGAGGAACAGGTTAAAGAGCTAAAAGAAAGAATAGCAGAACACAAGAAAAAACCAGGTCCATTAATGCCAACTTTGCATGATGCTCAAAAAATATTCGGATGTATTCCTTTGCAAGTACAAAAAATTATTGCTGAAGAATTAGATGAAAGTGTTGCGAAAATCAATGGAGTTGTAACATTCTATTCTCATTTTTCAATTGAACCAAAAGGAAAACATATTATTAGTGTATGTTTAGGAACAGCTTGTTATGTTCGTGGTTCACAAGCAATATTGGATGCAATGTCTGAAGTTTTAAGAATCAAACCAGGCGAAACAAGTGAAGATGGTATGTATACACTAGAAGCAACTCGCTGCATCGGTGCATGTGGGTTAGCCCCTGTGTTTACAATTGATGGTCATGTGTATGGTAGTTCAAATCCAACCATAGCTAGAGAAGCATTGAAAAAAATGGACAAATAAAATGAAGTTAAATAAACTTGTTGATATATTAGATGCTAAAGTTTATACTGCAAAAACATATGATCCCAACAAGGAAGTGGTTTTTGCTTTTAGTTGTGACTTAATGAGTGATGCACTAATGATGTTAAGAAATGTACCTTTGGAATTTTGTGAAAAGGGAATTCTATCAACAGGATTAGTAACAATTCAAGGAGTCAGGACAGCAGAAATGCTAGATGTAAAAGTTATTTTACTTGTAAGAGATAAAAAACCAACCGATCAAGTGATTCAAGCAGCCGAAGAAAATAATATCATTATGCTAGGAACCTCTTATACCATGTTTTCCTCAAATGGAAAAATGTATGAGGCAGGAATAAAAGGTATCAGTGAAATATAATGACCTATACATTTGAAATATTACCAATGAATTTGGAACAAGCAGGTTATATATCTAGTTTTGTTAAAAAACTTTTAACGGATGATGATATATCAAAAATGATTATTAGACGAGTTTCAATAGCAACATACGAAGCAGAAATAAATGTTGTAATTCATTCTTATGGTGGAAAATGTATAATAGATTATAGTCAAAAAAAATTGAAAATAGTTTTTTCTGATACGGGTCCAGGAATAAAAAACATCGATGCGGCAATGTCAGAAGGATTCTCAACAGCTTCGCTTTATGCCCGTGAAAACGGCTTTGGCGCAGGAATGGGATTGCCAAACATTCGTAATTCGTGTGATCAATTCAACATTCAATCAAGTGATAAAGGGACAATATTGACGATCATTTTTAATCTGTAGGTGATTTATGGAAGTTAAAGATTTGTTGAAAATAGATACTATTAGGTGTATAACCTTAGATGTTCCCCTAAATAAACCAGTAGTTGGTTTGTATTGCTCAGATTTATTAAGCTGGGTAATGGGACATGTAAAAGAAGAAAACGTCGCTTTACTAACAGTACTAAACAGTGTGAATATTATTGCGGTTGCAGTTTTACTAGATTTATCAGCGGTGATTTTTTGTGATGGGGTTATTCCATCAGAAGAGGTTGTTGCAAAGGCAAAAGCAGAAAACATTCCCTTGTTTATTACAGAAAATTCTAGTGCTCAAACAGTAAGGATAATTGATCGATATGAAAGTTTTCTATGATATTCATATCCACTCTACCCTTTCCGCTTGTGGAGATGACCTACAAACCCCTAATAATATTTTAAATATGGCAATGTTGAAAAAACTGGATATGATTGCTATTACCGATCATAACACATTAAAACACTTACCATCTTTCGCCAAGATTATTGATAGTTATGATTTCTTGTTCTTGTATGGTTGTGAAGTAACTGTAAAAGAGGGATTTCATGTGCTAACCTACTTTGAAAATCTTGAAATAGCGATGGAATTTGATCGTGTTTTAGAATCAGTAAACACCAAACAACCTCATGATGATAAAAAACATGGACAACAATTAATTTTTGATGAGTATGATATGCCATTACAAGAAATAACATATCATTTAAATTATCCTTTAGACATAACTTTTGTAGAGTTGATAAGGATTGTTAGAAAATTAAAAGGAATTGTGATTCCAGCTCATATCAATCGTGGTGGGAGTGGAATTCTTAATACTTATTCAAATTTAGATCAGTTTGATATTGATGGAATTGAAATATATAACAAAGAAAATAAAGAACAGAACCCAGTAGACATTGAAAATAGCTATAAGATCCCGAAAATTTATAATTCTGATGCGCATTCCTTAGAGATTATCAATGAAAGAATAAACTATTTGGAATTAGAAGAATTATCATTTCAAGGATTTAAAAGATATTTGGAGAAAAAGCATGAATGAATTGTCGCTTTATCTATTGGATATCGTTCAAAACTCTATTAAAGCAGAGAGTAAAAACATTATAATTAACGTTACAGAAGATATATTAGCGGATTTACTAACCATCGAAATCATTGATGATGGGAAAGGAATGAATCCAGAAACATTAAAAAAGGTTACTGATCCCTTCTTTACAAGTAGATTGACAAGACGGGTAGGATTGGGAATTCCAATATTCAAAGAATTATGTGAGACTTGTTTGGGAAGTTTTCAAATAGAATCACAAGAGAAAAAAGGAACGAGATTAATTGGAACGCTTAAATATAGTAATATTGATCGTCCACCGATGGGAAACCTTGTTGATACCATTTATTCTTTAATAATAAATGAAGAAGAAGTGGACATTATATATAATCATTTATTTAATAATAAAAAATTTACATTAAACACAAAAGAGATTAAGCAAATCCTTGATGGAGTTTCTTTCAAACAAATCGACATCATGATATGGATAAAGGACTATATAAAAGAAGGTTTGCAGTTTATTAAAGAGGAGGAACTATGAAATCTTTAGAAGACTTAAAGAAAATTAGAGAAGCTGCTGCACAGAAAATGAGTATGCGGGAGCAAAAGGATGGATACCGAGTAGTTGTTGGTATGGCTACATGTGGGATAACAGCAGGAGCAAGACCGGTTCTTAATGCATTAGTTGAAGAAGTTTCAAAACGAAACTTACTAAATGTTACCGTTACCCAAGTAGGCTGCATGGGCCAATGTGCTTTGGAACCTATCGTTGAGGTTTATGATGCTGTAGGGGCAAGAACTACCTATTGTAAAGTAAAAGAAAAAGATGCACAAAGAATAATTACAGAACACGTTATTGGTGGTAAAATTGTTGAAGACTTACTAATAACTAAGTTCTTAAAGTAGGAGGAAAATATGGCAATTAGAGCTCAAGTGGTTGTTTGTGGTGGCACAGGTTGTATGTCTTCAAAATCAGAAGCCATCAAAAACGAATTTGTAGAAAAAATTAAAGAGATTGGACTTCAAGATGAAATTTCTGTTTTTATGAGTGGATGTTTCGGTCTTTGTGAAAAAGGTCCCGTAGTTGTTGTATATCCTGATATGACTTTCTATTCTCACGTTAAAGTAGAAGACGTAGAAGAAATTTGTAAAGAACATCTATTAAAGGGTAGAATTGTAGCTCGTAAAGCATATACAGAAATGACCCCAGAAGATGAAGCGAAAATTAAAAAATTCCAAGAAATGACATTCTATGCGAAGCAAGAAAGAATCGCATTAAGAAACTGTGGTATCATTAATCCATTTGATATCAATGAGTACATCGCTCGTGATGGTTATTTAGCTTTAGGAAAAGTTCTAACTGAAATGACACCAGATGAAGTCATTGATTTGATTTCAAAAGCTGGTTTAAGAGGCCGCGGTGGTGCGGGATTCCCAACAGGTTTAAAATGGAAATTAGCATCTAAACATCGCGGAAAAGAACAAATGTATATCATTTGTAATGCTGATGAAGGAGATCCAGGGGCATTTATGGATCGAGCCGTTTTAGAGGGAGATCCACATACTGTCATTGAAGCAATGGCTATTGGGGGTTATGCAATTGGTGCAAATCAAGGATATGTTTATATTCGAGCGGAATACCCATTAGCAGTAGAAAGATTAAATCATGCAATTAAGCAAGCTTATGAAAACGGCTTGTTAGGGAAAAATATATTTGGCACTGATTTTTCATTTGATTTAGAAGCAAGATTGGGTGCTGGCGCTTTCGTTTGTGGTGAAGAAACAGCATTAATGGCTTCGATTGAAGGAGAAAGAGGAATGCCTCGTAACAAACCACCATTCCCAGCAGATAAGGGATTATGGCAAAAACCATCAATTATTAATAATGTTGAAACATATGCCAATGTTCCACAAATTATTCTTAAAGGTGCTGAGTGGTTTAATTCAATTGGAACAGAAAAATCAAAAGGAACTAAAGTATTTGCTTTAGGTGGAAAGATTAACAATACAGGATTGCTAGAAATTCCAATGGGAACAACACTAAGAGATGTTATTTATAATATCGGTGGTGGTATTCCAAAAGGAAAAGCATTCAAAGCAGTACAAACAGGAGGTCCATCTGGTGGATGTCTAACCTATCGTGACCTTGATGCTACGATTGACTATGAAACATTAGTTTCTTTAGGATCAATGATGGGTAGCGGTGGAATGATCGTTATGGATGAAGACAACTGTATGGTTGACGTAGCAAGATTCTTCTTGGAATTCACCGTTGATGAGTCTTGTGGTAAATGTACACCTTGTCGTGAAGGAACAAGAAGAATGCTTGAATTGTTAGAAAAAATTACTGGTGGAAAAGGTACATTAGAAGATATTGATGAACTTGAAACACTAGCTAATTCTATTAGAGATTCTGCTCTTTGTGGTTTAGGACAAACTGCTCCAAACCCTGTTCTTTCAACATTGAAGAATTTTAGAGAAGAATACATTGCTCACGTAGTGGACAAGAAATGTCCTGCTGGAGTATGTAAGGCTTTAATTAACTATTATATTACTGATAAATGTATCGGTTGTGGCAAATGTAAACGCGGATGCCCAGCAGCAGCTATCACTGGTAATATTAAAGAAATGCATAAGATTGATACAAGTATTTGTATCAAATGTGGAGCATGTAAGATAGCTTGCCCTGTTGGCGCTATTATTACTGCGTAGGAGGAATCAACATGAGTGAATTAATTAAAGTAACGATAGATAATAAAGTAATAGAAGTTCCTGGTGATTATACTGTCATGGATGCTGCCTATGCTGCTGGAATTGATATTCCTCGTCTTTGTTTCTTAAAGGGAATCAATGAGACATCAGCGTGTCGTGTTTGTGTTGTTGAGATTGAAGGAATTAGAACGTTGAAAAACTCTTGTACTGTAAAGGTTCAAGATTGTTTAGCTCGTGGAGCGAATTCTATCGTTGTAAAAACCAATACTGAAAGAGTAAAAAAGACAGTAAAAAACAACTTGGAGTTAATCGCCGCTAGTCATAGATTTGAATGTTGGCGTTGTCCAAGAGAGCATAATTGTGAGTTATTACATTTATTAAGAAAATATAATATTCCCAATACAATTGGAGAAAACAACACATTTGCTAAAAAAGAACCTATTTTCAATATCACAGATTCTATCGTTCTAGATAGTTCTAAATGTATTCTTTGTGGTAGATGTATTTCTGCTTGTGAAAAATTAGCAGGAACAAAGGTTCTAGACTTTAATAGTCGTGGATTTGATACTTTTGTAGGTCCAGCATTAAACCATAATATGGAAGATTCAGGTTGTATCTTCTGCGGTAAATGTATCCAAGCTTGCCCAGTTGGTGCAATCAAAGAAAAAGATGATGTTGATCAAGTGATTGAATTATTAGAAAAGAAAGAATATTATTTAATCGCACAAACAGCTCCAGCGGTAAGAGCAGCTCTAGGGGAAGAATTTGGTTACCCTATTGGAACTAATGTAGAAGGTAAGATGTATAAAGCAATCCAAGAATTAGGATTTGATGATGTAACAGATACCAATTTCGCTGCTGATGTTACTATTATGGAAGAAGGAACAGAATTAATCGGTCGTTTAAATAAATTCCTTGCTGGTGAGAAAGTAGCATTACCATTGCTAACTTCTTGTTCTCCTGGATGGATTAGATATATTGAAACATATTATCCACAATATTTAGATCATTTATCAAGCTGTAAATCACCTCAACAAATGCAAGGAGCATTAATTAAAAATTATTATGCTGAAAAAATTGGTGTTGATAAAAACAAAATAAAAGTGGTTTCTATCATGCCTTGTATCGCGAAGAAGTTCGAATCTCATCGACCTGAGATGGAAGTTGATGGCCTAAGAGATGTTGATTATGTTCTAACAACACGCGAATTTGCTCGATTAGTAAAACGTCAAGGAATTGATTTTAATAATCTTCCTAATGCAAGTATTGAAAGCCCATTAGGCAAATATACAGGCGCAGGAGCTATTTTTGGTGTAACTGGTGGCGTTATGGAAGCAGCACTTAGAACAGTTAAAGAATTGCTAGAAAAGAAAGACATGAAAAATGTGGTTATCAGTGAAGTAAGAGGAGCTGATAATGGTATTAAGGAAGCAACACTTAACATTAATGGCTTAGATTTGAATTTTGCTGTTGTTCATGGAACAGTGAATGTCCCTGAAATGTTCGAAAGAATTAACAAGGGAGAAAAGAAATATGCTTTCATTGAAGTCATGGGATGTACAGGTGGATGCGTTAATGGAGGTGGACAACCAGTTATTAGCGCAAAAGTTCAAGATAGAATTGATGTTCGTAAAGAACGTGCAAAAGCAATTTATGGTATCGATGACACTGCTAAATTACGTGAATCACATAAGAATCCTGAAGTAGTTCGATTATATGAAGAGTTCTTGAAAGAACCATGCGGACATGTTTCTCATAAATTGTTGCATACACACTATGTAAAACGAGAAAAATATTCTAAAGAATAAAACAAAACCGAGGATAAAACCTCGGTTTTTATTTTACAGTGATATATTTCCCGTTGACTTCAATAATTCCAGATTTCTTTAGATCAATAATAGCTCGTGAAAGAGAAGGACGAGGAATGTTTAAATATTCAGCCAGTCGTTCTTTGTTTTTAATATAGATAACATTAGATTTGGTTTTTTTAATCATATCTTCGAAATAGAACAGGATCGATTCTTTAATTGATTTCTGAGATAAAATCTTGACTCGCTCTTGAATATGTAAAACAGAATTCGCCGATATTTTTAAAAAGTTTATCAGAATTTGCTGGTCCTTACTTAATAATTGTAAAAGATTAACTCGTTTGATGATAATAAGAGTTGAATTTGTAAGACTAATTACGTTTCCAAGATAGATGGGATTATCAGCAAAAATTAAAAAATGACCAAAGGAATGATTCTTTTCTAAATGAGCAATTGCATATTCATTTTCATAATAGGTATAAGTATAAATGGAAATAGAACCTTGAACAACCAAAGAGATTTCATCGCAGGTTTCTCCCTCCATATGGATAATTTCATCCTTCTTATAAGATTTAATTGTAATATAAGGATCACAATCAATAGAATGACCTAATAGAAACGGATGGGTGTAAACGTTCATAAATGCTCCTTTATGTAACATATGTTACGAAATTAATTGTAATATAATAGTATAATAAAGTCAATAGAGAATAGAAAGAATGGTGAATATCATGAATAAAATTAAAAAAAGTCTGTTAGTACTACTTTTCATTTTTAGTATTGTTTTTTTAGGAGGATGTAATTCTAAGATTAGTAATGAAATAAAGGTAATTTTACCAAGTGGAACTCCACTAATTGCTGTTGGTGGTTTACTTGAAGAAGAAAATGTGGACTATACAATTGTCAGTGGAGCGGATTTGCTAACAACAGCACTAATTTCAAAATCGCATGACATCATAATAGCGCCATTAACGTTGGGAATGAAATTGTTCATGAGTGAAACGTCATCTTATAAAATGGTTGCTATTATTACTTTAGGAAATACATATATTGTCAGTAGGGAGACAAATCCTTTAAATGATCTTGCAGATGTAAATAATCAAAACATTATGGCCTTTGGTCAAAACAATACTCCTGACATTATTTTAAAAGCGGCATTAGAAGATAACGGATATCAAGCAAATATTACCTATCAAGCAGGGGTTAGCGATATTGTTCCTTTCTTTGTTTGTAATGATAGTAGTTGTACAGAAGCTCCAAAATACATTTTATCAGCAGAACCAACAATTACTGCTTTAGAATTAAAATATGGATTATCACTTAACATTCTTAATTTGCAAGATGTTATGAAAGAAGGATATGATATAATTCCTCAAGCAGCGATATTTATAAATCCTGATTCTCTTTATTTAGATGATATTGATATTTTTATGAAAAAAGTGGAGAAGAACATTAGCGAATTAAACAATAAAACAAACAGTTATGTTGATAAAATCATTAATTTTAATGACTTCTTCACAAAAATGGGAGCCGATGTATTAAAAAGAAGCATTCCGCGCAGTAATATTAAGTTTTTAAATGCAAAAGAAAACAAAGAGATTGTTATTGCTTATTGTAATTTGTTGAATAAATATAATAATAAAATTTTAGGTGGTCAGGTTGTAAATGAAGAAATTTACTACTAAAATTAATTATTGGTTATTGGGAGGAATTCTTTTTATTCTTTTATTATGGGGGCTCACCTCATATTTGATTGATAATTCTATTGTAATTCCTAAAATATCTGAAGTAATAAAAGCACTAACTTCTCTGTTTGAATCCAAACAAACCTATATCGTTATTTTTAACACAATTTCTAGATTAATTATTACTATTTGTATTTCCTTTGCCATTGCTCTTGTTCTTAGCGTTCTTGCAGTGTCGATTAAAGTTGTGAAAGAATTTTTAAAACCAATCATGACTTTGATGCGAACCATTCCAGTGGCTGCCATTATTATTATTTTATTAATGATTTTTGGAAATATAAAAAGCCCTTATATCATTACAAGTCTCGTAGTTTTACCAATTATGTATGAAGGAATTTTAGTGAGCTTTGAAAATATAGATCAAGGAATTATTGATGAAGTAAAAATGCTCAGTAAATTGAATTTTAGAATAGCAAAAGATATTTATATCCCAATTGTTACACCACAAATATTAAGTACACTTGTGGCGACTATTGGACTGGGACTAAAAGTAATGGTTATGTCAGAATTTATTGCTCAGCCTAATAATACGATAGGTTATATGATGTTACAAGAAAAAAATTTTTTAGAAATGGATTATGTGTTTGCATGGACAATTATTCTAATTATTTTTGTTTTGCTCGTTGAAGAACTATTAAAACTAATAAAAATAAGATTAAAGTGAGTTAGGTGAGAAACATCATCTAACTTTTTTAAGTTAAAATTAAGGAAAAAAGAATAAAATTAATAACGATAACAAGGATAATGTTGTTTTTTTACGCTAAAAATGGTAAAATAATTTACATGATTAGGGGAAATTCATATGAAAATATCAAAAACACAATTTAAAAAATATACAAAGTGCCATCGATACTATCCGCTAGATCAAATCTATATAAAAAAATTAGATAGTGATATGGATGGATATGACAAAGAAGAAATTATTGAAATTTTAGAATCCATGTTTGATATTGAAACTGGTGATGAGCTTCTAAAGATTGATGAAAAGACAGAGGCGTTGTTGGAATATTATAAAGATGTTGAGAAAGAAGCGTTGAAGCAAGCGACAAAAACCTTTGGTGTAGAATTTGTTTATCAGGAATCTACAAAAAAACAAAAACAATTTTCTTTTGTTGATGAAAGGGGACATACTTATTATAGTTATTTAGATGGCTATGCTGAAACGAATGATGAAGCAATTATCATAGAAGTAAAAGCAACAACGACAGCCAAATTTAGAAAATTAGGATATACAGAAAAAAAAGAATTCGTGAGTTTGTTTGTTGATGAGGAGGGTGTATTAAAAACAAGAAACAACTTTTCTGATAGCGAAAAATTGCTTATTGCTTATGAAAAACTATTTGATCGCTATGATGAAATTGGGAAATATGTTTTTGATATTGCCATAGAAAGATTCATTATTGAACATAGTGAAGAAAGAAACAAAAATAAAAAATGCAAATATTATCTTGCGGTATTAAACAATCAATATATTTATGATGGGAAACAAATAAATGGAATACCAGATTACCATCCAGTAAATGGACAAAATCTAATTTGTTTGGTGGACTTAACAGATATAACGAAACAGTATTTACCAGAAATCGAAAAGAAAAGAGAGATTTTAGTTGAATATATTGAAAAGAGTCAGTTAGAACCGCTAAAAATCATCGAAGATTGTCAAGTGAAAAAAAGCGAGGAATGCCATTATTTCCCCGTGTGTTGGAAAAAACTGAAGGAAGATGGTTCTATCTTAGAGACCTTGGGAAGAAAAGTATTTGTTGATGAAGACAAAAATAAATATTCTCTTGAAAAAATGATTAGTTTAGAGTATTATAGTCTAGGCGATGTTCCCTATGAATGGTTAAACGATGATAATAAACGAATCCAACGTGATTGTTTTGACTATAAAAAGGAATACTTCGATGACAGAAAAGTTTGCTTGGGACTAGATGAAATCAGATATCCGATTTATCACTTGGATTTTGAAGGATTTCCTTGTCCTTTACCAAGATTTCATGGTGAAAAACCATATATGCAATCCTTATTCCAATTTTCGTTACATATCGAAAGAAAGCCTGGAGTGTGTGATTTCACAAAGGATTGTTACTCATTTCTTGCGAAAGATTATAGCGATTGCCGCGAAGATTTGATTAAAGAGATGATAAGATTAATTGACTTAAGTAATGGTGGCTGTGTACTAGTTTATAACAAAGCGTATGAGTGTACGAGAATAAAAGAACTAAGTGAGATTTTTCCCCAATATAGCAAAGAATTAATGAAGATAAATGATCATGTTTTTGATTTATTAGATATCGTTAAAGGAAATGCAAAATTATATCAAACTTTGGGGTTTACTGAAGAAGAGAGCAAAAGAGTAAATTACTATAACAATGGATTGCATGGAAGCTATTCAATTAAAAAAGTATTACCTTTGTTTTCCAATTTATCGTATAAGAATCTGGCCATAGCTAATGGCAACGAAGCAATTGTTGCTTATTCACAATTCAAATATTTAGATGAAGAAAAAATTGAGGAATTAAGAAAAGAATTGATAACATATTGTTCTCAAGATACTTGGTCAATGGTTGTCGTTCTACAGGGAATACGGGAGAAATGTAATTAAAACTATCGATGGTTACATATTCCAAACAAGGAGAAGAACAATGAAAAAAACATTAATACTAATAGCTTTAATAATGGGAATAACATGCCTTTTTGGGTGCAATGGTTGTAAGAAAACACCTGAAGTGGAAGATAATCCCGAACAAATATTGGTTGAAGGAAAAGAAACATACCTAACTGTCAAACAGGGTGAATCTTCTTATGACATCACCGTGGATGAAATGTATATAAATTTGCGAAATGAAATAGGTTTTAGTACTGTTGTTAATTGGGCAGATAAAACTATATTACAAAATTTCAGTAAACGCGATCTATATAAAAAGGTATCAAAAACACCAGATGACTTCATAGAATTAGATGATACTCCTTATTGGAATTTAGTTACCGATGAAGAAATTATAGAGGATATGATTGATGAATATTTCAATGGTAATACCTCTGGTTATACAGAAGAGCAAGTAATGGCGATTCTTCAAGATAATTACTTGGAAGAAGTATATGCTCATGGCTTTAGAAAATTTGATGATTTAAAAGAATATCATCATTTAAAACTTGCAAAATATCGCTGTGCTGCCGATTATTATCAAATTCTTCGAGAAGCAGATCCTTATACTGAAGGACAAAAGAAAACATTCTATAATGAAAATTATTTGGTGAATTTTTGGGGAATTATCATTCCATTTAACAGCTATTTGGAAGCGGAGAACACCCTAAAGGAATTGGGATATCGTATTCATTCTAAAGATGCGGAAAACCCTACGGATACTAATAAATGGATTAATATAGCAACAGGGAATGAAGCAACCGAAGCAGAAATTATTCAAGTCATGATAGAATTGTATAATAAAACAAAGGTTACAAAAAGTGATGCTCAAACCGCTGTTGAAATCACAGAGGGAAAAGAATATTCTCTTGTAGAAGGAGAGTATGTATTTGCAACTGAGAACGAAGAGAGTATCTTATATCATTCAGGTAAAAATATAAAATCTTCTAATAGTGATTTATACACCCTTATGAAGGGACTATCTTCTCTTGAAGAAGATTCTGAAAGTAAAAATTGGTATACACCAAAGATTCAATTGATGGATGAAACGAATTATTTAATTCTATGTATTGCTAAAGAAGAACCAGCTTTATATGAAGATGTAAAAAAAGATATCATTCATGAAATGGCAGTAAATGATTTAGTTGATGATGAAGTAAATGAACATATGGCATATATTCGTTGGTTAAATAACCTAGTCATTTATGATGGAAACGTAAGATACCAATATAACAATACTTTTGAAAATAAAGTAACAGAGGCATCAACGAACCACGAAATTTATGTAGCTGTAATGGATATAACAAGTAAAGAAAATGGATCAGCTTTGATTGGTATGTATACAAAAGAGCAAATGTTCTTAGATATGGATTATACATATGGACCTTATGTGGCAATTGAATTAGTGAATTACCATAATTTCTTGTTTGATCCTAAATATAATAATGTTTATGATTTACGCACGGATACCAAGAATGAAAGTGATCGTATTCTTGATGAAGCGGCTTGGGAATTAGTTGTAAATGATGTTGTTTTAGAAAAAGAGAATTTCCTTGGTGGAGATTATACGATGTATGGTTATCCATCGGGATATGGTTGGGAAAATTTCATGGGCGAAGTTTATGGAGTTAGAACAGAAAAAGAGTTGGCATTGTTGTATTTACGCCGTGATTTGATGAACACTTACATTAATAGCATCAGTGATTTATCAGGTGTTACTGAAGATTCAAACTTGTGGAAATATTTCGAAAAGAAAATGCAAGAAATTGCTGACCTATATTTTAAAGTAACCGGCTGGGGATTGATTGTTACTTATAAAGGTGCAAATGGTGGTGGAACTCATCCATCAACTTGGACAGTAGAACAAAAAGCACTAGCTCAAGAATTCTATCAAGAACTAATGCAATATATTGAAATAGATACCGCTAAATATAAAGAAAGCATTGATGCTTTGATTTATGCTTATAGCGTTGCTCCATACTTGTTAGGAGAAAATCAAACTCCTGAAAATTCTACGTTTTCTGGCATTAACATGTCGAAATATAAAACAGCAGGATTAAAACTTTATAGTATTGATTTTGGAGACTTTACTGCTGGGACTTTTAGCGCTGCCATTGATGAAGCTGCAAAAGAGATTTGGGATGAAAATCCAACTTCAGAAGAAGTAACATTATATGGAACTTCAAGTTCACCAAAATATATTGAAGATGGCGATGGTTACTACATTTATATTAATATTAAATGTCATGATTTAAATAGAATTGGTGAAAACCAAGAACGAATTATTCCTAATTTAAGCGAGATTCAATTATATTTATCTGATGAAGAAACCGAACTTTTGTCTGTACCACAAAAACAAGTAATTCAAGCTATTTACATACCACTTTCAGCCGAAATTGGAACCATGTATAGTGTTGCAAGAAACTTGTATAACGAGCAAAAGGATTATGATTTTATCTTTAGATATCAGACATATGACATGGAAACTTATTTAAAAGTTTTGGAAATAGTTATTGAACAAGTAGAATCAGAATTAATTTATACAAAATAAAAAAAGACCTTCAAAGGTCTTTTTAATTTACTAAATTATTAAAGATATAATTAAGTTCGGTTTCATGATTATTAAAATATTCTTCTGCATAATCATTTTTACTACCCCATAGAATTAATTGCTCTAAAGCAAGCTCGAAATCCTTGGTATCTAGATTAACCACGATATTATAAAAAGCAAAATATACATCAGAAGATACATAGGTATCTCTTTGTTCTTCTGTTAAAGGAGAATTAAACGTTCCTTCTGCATCGGTACCAATTGCTTGATCAAACAACCATCCATAATAGGATTCTCGAGTTATTCCCTTTATATCATCGGTTTCTTCGGAATATTCATTTGTTGAACTCTCTGGGCTTTCTGCATTATCGTTAGATGGATCGGCAAGTTCGTTCTCTTTATAGTTGTTTGGAAAAGAGAAAAAAATCACAGTAACAACAACGATAGTAGCAAAAGTAGCGATTATTGGTTTCCATTTAAAAGCGGGTTTAACGGGTTCAACAAGAGGAATTTTGCGAGAATAAGCGGTAGTTTTGATTTTTTCTAAAACATTAGGAATATCAAATTGTTCCGTTTTTACTTCCTGTTTAAATTTTTTAATTTTCATCGGTCTACACCTCTTTTTTAATCTTAGAAAGCGCCTTTTTATACATGAAGAAAACAGTGCTTAAAGGAATCTCTAGAATCTCTGCAATATCTTTAAATTTAAAATTTAAGACAATATGGTAGATGATAATATCTTTTTCTTGACCTTCAAGGACTTTTAGGGCTTTCTCTAAAAGGCTATTATTTTCGACTGGGCTTTCAAAGAAAGCAATATTATCAATAGGATCGACCAACGATTCTTTTTTTCGTTTGTTATAAACGTTAATTGCTTGATTTCTTGCGATTGTAGAAATCCAAGCTTGAAAATTGGTTCCGCGACGATAATACTCTAGTGAATTAATAACTTTTAGGTATGTATCTTGCATAATGTCTTCAATTAGACTTTTATCTTTTATGATGTTATATATTGATAAATATACTGTTTTTTGCGTTTCATAATAAATCACATCAAACGCGTCTTCTTGACCAGCAATGTATAAATCAATATATTGATCTAATTCACGAGCATTCATAAATTACCTTTCCGTTTGCTCACTTATAAAACAAACTAATCATTCTTTTTTTTAAGTATTTTTGAAAAATGTTTTGCAACTGTATAAAAACCTAAATCGGTTAGGTGAGTACCATCAACCGTTTCTTCATATCCAAATTTTTCCAATAGTTTTTTTCCATCGATAAATTGAACATTTTCATATCTATTGCAAATCTTTTTTTGGAGACTTGCATTTTTTCTCATCATTTTTTTTGCTTCCTCACGAAGAAGAGAATCCGGGCGAGGGTAGTGAGAGATGACGTAAATTTTTACTTGTTTATTTGCTTGAATAATAGTATCAATAAATACAGGTAATCTTTCTTCTAAAATACGACCTTGCTCACAATTCGCTTCTGCTTCAATAATTAAATACTTCATCTCTTTTATTGTTGCAATCTCTTCGGAAATGCTTTTCTCTAGTTTAGCACTTCCAGAAAAGCCAAGATTATAGACTTCATATTCGATATCTCTTCCTAAAATGCTGGTATAACTCATTCCAGGGCGAGTTACACAACCTCCTTGTGTAATAGAGGTTCCATAACAAACAACTGCTTCTGGATAAAATTTTCCCCATTTTTGTAATTGTGATTGTGAATTAATCCCAATTGCAAGATCGATTAATTTGGTGTAGGTAGGCAAGTATAAGCGATAGTAGTGCATTTTTTTAGGTAAGTGATCAATAATAGTTATTTCATATTCTGGTTTGTTAATTTTTGTTGTTGCTAGAAAGATAAAATTACTGCCATTCCAAAAGTATAAATCAAGGCCACATTGACCACAAGCGCTCATATGTGACATATAAGCAGCAGAAGATAGCTTAATCTGTAAGGAAATAGAAGGACTATCCGTCATAAATGATAAAAATGCTCCTGAGGGGTGGTAAGCAAGTTGATTAACATTATCGCTGATTGAGGCTTGTTCACGCAAGCGACAAAAAGAGTTATTTTGGTTAAACCAATATAAGCCATGAACTTGGAAATCTTCATGGTAATTGTTATACCACTTTATAGAAAAATCATTCTTTTCATTATCAATCATGTTTTTATCAATTGTTTTTATATCCATAATATTCACCACCTAGATTATACAACAAAGAAGTAGACTTTGTCATTAAAAAGAAAAATAATACATGAATTTGCTTGCATTATCATAATTAGTTTGCTATAATACAAACGCAATTCGAAAGAATTGTACTTATCCCCTACATAAAGCGGTGAATAAATTTATTTATTCACAACATCCCCTTCCTAAACCGAGCTTATCCAAGCTCGGTTTCCTAATTTAAAGAAAGAAATAAAAAAACACACAAAAGTTTTGCTTTTTTCAGGAGTAAATGATACAATTTTATCGAGGTTTTTTATGAAAAAATACGGATTAATATTTATTATATTAGTGCTTTTATTCTTAGTTTCTTGTAAAGCGAAAGAAAATGAAGATATTCCTGAAGATAGTGAGAATGTGGAGACACCAATAGAACCAGAAATGCCAACTGAAACAGAAGAAGAAATAAAACAAATAATTAATGATTATTTGAATACTCTTGTTCTTCCAGAAACTACAAAAGAAAACTTAGTTTTCTTAAAACAAGGGAACTTTTTAGAGAAAGAAATAAATCTTGAATGGAAAACAAATCATCCTGCCTTAACGAGTGAAGGATTCGTAACCCGTGAATTTGTAGATGTGGTCGTTTGTGTTGAAGTGGTAGGCCAAATTGGAGATGTTTCAGTTACTAAAGAAATGGGAATGGTTATTGTTGAATCTTATGGTGAAGAAGTCTTTCGCGAAGTTATAGATAATCTTACTATTCCATTAGAAGTTAGTGCAGATATTTTGCTACCAACACTGATTAATGATGTTAGAATCGTTTGGGTGTCTTCGGATAAAAATATATTAGATCAAAACGGAAAGTATTCTTATGTTGCTGCCGACACCTATGTTACTTTATCAGCAACCTTTATTTTTGGGAATAACGATGAGTATATTGACAGCAAAGAATTTACTGTATTAGTAAAAACATATCCCAAACAAGTTAAATTGGAGTTAATCGCGGAAACAATTTCTTTACCAAGTTTAGTGGAAGGAGATCTTGTGTTACCAACGAACTTCAATTATGGGGTAACAGGATCCTGGACATCATCTAATGATAAAGTAATTGCTCCTGATGGTACAGTAATCTTGACAGCCAACGAAGAAACAATTGTATTAACTCTATGCCTTACTTTGGAAGAAGAAACATTAAATTTAGTATTTGAGGTGAAAACAAAAATTATGGTAGAAACAGAAAGAAAGTTAAGCAATCATATTTTAGTAGATAAAGCAGAAAATTTTATGGAAGCAAATATGACAAATGTTGAAATAAAAGATGGAAAATTAGTGCTAGTCGCAGGAGCAACCGAAGGATATTATGAATCATTGATTTATAATACAAAAAGTTATACTGAACTAGTCGCTTCTTGGGCAGCCATCTCAAGCACAACATCAACTTGTGAATTACAAATAAAAGTAAAAGCAGATAGTGTTTGGAGTAAATACTTTACTTATGGAGTATGGGGCTTGGGAAGAAACAATTTATATTATAACCAAACGGATACTAGAGTAAGAATGAACACAGATGAAATTTTGTTGAATTCTCCTTACAAAGGGAAAGCTTTCCAATATAAAATCACATTGCGAAGAAATACTGCAGAAGATGCTTCTCCTATATTATCTTTAGTAGCGGTTACTTTAAATATTGAGAATTATACTTATGCGCCAAGCACAATAGATTTACCAAAAGAAATTGACTATGACGTACCAAAATTAAATCAAAATGAAGTCCCAGAGATTGGAAATTCTATTTGTAGTGCAACCACATCTACCATGTTATTAAAATATAAAGGATTTAATTTTACGGATAAGGATGCTCTGTATGAACATCGATATATTGCTAGTTTAGTAGCAGATCGTGGACATAATAATCCAACTTATGGAAATTGGGTATATAATACAGTTACGATGGGAGCATTCGGACTAGACGCTTATGTACAAAGAATGTATTCATGGAGTGAATTAAAGTATCATTTGGCTACTGTGGGTCCTGTTGGAGCAAGTATCAAAGGAAACACGGGGTTATATACGACAGGAGGGCATCTAATTGTCGTTCGTGGATATAAAGAAATTAATGGAAAAACATATGTTATATGCAACGATCCTAATATCAATTCTCGTTTTGGTACTGGATTGTTTGTTTATTATGAATTCCCACTAGATGTGTTTGAAGGATTCTGGCGTGGAGTTGTTTACGTAGTTGAATAAAAAGAAGCAAAAATCGAATCAGAAGATTCGATTTTTTAATAATATGTGTTATAATTTTAAAGAACCAAAGTTTTATTTTTTGAATAAGAGGAAACAATATGGATTATATTGCAATCGATTTTGAAACAGCTAATGCAGAATTAACCAGCGCTTGCAGCATGGGGATTGTTGCAGTTACCAATGATAAAATTATATTTGAAAAAGAGTATTTGATAAATCCTAAAGAGGATTTCTCTGAATTCAATATTTTAATTCATGGGATTACTGCTGATAGGGTAAAAGAAGAAAAAAAATTTGGCGAATTATGGCCTGAAATTGAACACTTTTTTCAAAACACATTGGTCTTTGCTCATAACGCTGAATTTGATATTTCTGTCCTGCGTTCGCTTATTGAAAAATATAAGTTAAACATTCCCAATATAAAAACAGGTTGTACATTAAAAATAGCACAAAGAATTTGGAAAAACGAATTACCTAATTGTCGCTTATCTACATTGTCAGGATATCTAGAGGTGGACCATCACCATCATAATGCATTAAGTGATGCGTTTATATGTGCAAAAATAATTGAACGCGCAAAAAGAATTAAAAATGTAGCTTCAGAAGAAGAATTGTATGAATCGCTAGGATTGGTGTTTGGCGGATACAATGAAAACAAATTTTGGCCATCAACGAGAGAATATAAAAAAGCAAAAGAAAAAGATGTAGTGAAAGTGATGGCTATTATGGATAAAATCGTTGCTTTTGGTGGAAAACCAAAAACGATGACAAGAAAAGCATTTATTGAAAAGTTACTGATATCAGGCGCTTTTATTGCTCGCAATATAAATCGTAGTATTGATTATTTTATTTGTTTAGAAAATTGTCCAAAATCAAAATTAGCACAAGTTGAATTATATAAAAGCAGGGGATGCAATATGATTATTTGGGAAGAAAAAGAAATTTTGGAGATCATCAATGGTAAAAACAATCATAAATAATAAAGAACAAACAATGAAAGATTTTTTTGAAGCGTACCAATTGGCAAAAGCAAAAACGAGTAAATTATTAAAGTCAAAATCAGTATTGATTAATGGTCAAATAGTGATAGATGAAGAAACCAAACTATACCCTCAAGATGAAGTATTGATAAATTTTGAGACAATCATTGAGAAAGTTGAATTGTTATGGCCTCAAAATGTTGAAATTGTTTATGAAGATGAGGATATTCTATTGGTGAACAAACCTTCAGAAATGCTGATTCATAGCGATGGGAACAAAAATAATAATTTGACGGCAGCTGTTAATTTTTACTTGCACAGAAAAGGAAATTTATTACCCGCTTATTGCATTCATCGTTTAGATTTTGAAACATCAGGACTTGTATTGTTTGCTAAGAATCCATTGGCACTTTCTTTTTTAAGTTACCAAATGGAAAACAAGCAAATAACCAAGAAGTACATTGCGGTTGTTGAAGGGGTATTTCACCCGTTAGAGGGGACCATAGAGTTTAATATTGGTAGGAATCGACACATAAGTAATTGTTATCGGGTAAGCCCGAACGGAAAAGAAGCAATCACAAAGTATCAAACCTTAGAAAAATCAAAACAAAAGAGTTTAGTAAGAGCAGAGATTATAACAGGAAGAACGCATCAAATTCGTGTACATTTTAGCTACTTGCATCATCCAATTATTGGAGATAAACTATATGGTAATACCCAAGGAAAATTAATGTTGTTCTCACAAGCGTTGCACTTTATTCACCCTCAAACAAGGAAAATGTTTGATTTTGAATTAGAAATTCCAAAGGACTTTTGGGTGGTAAAAAATGGATAAAATAATAGAATTTTCTCACAAATTATTGCAAGAAAAATTAAAGAAAACAGACATTGCTGTTGATATGACACTGGGTAATGGCTATGATTCACGATTTCTTGCACCCTTAGTTACGAAAGTATATGCTTTTGAAATTCAAAGCCAAGCGATTATGCAAGCAAAGAAAACACTAGAAAACACTGAAAATATTGTTTATATTCAAGATAGTCACGAAAATGTGGATCAGTATGTTTTTCAAAAGGTTCAAGGAATTATCTTTAATCTTGGATATTTACCAAAGGGATCAAAAGATATTTGTACAACAGCAGTAACGACTCTTACGGCTCTAAAAAAAGGGATTCAGTTATTAGCCGTGGGAGGAATTTGTGTTTTAGTTTTCTATCCTGGTCATAAAGAAGGGAATCTAGAATCGCAACTTGTATGTGAGTATCTTCAATCGTTGGATCAAAAAGAATTTGATATTATTCGATATGAGTTTATCAATCAAATTAATATGCCACCTTTTTTAGTGGCTCTTGAAAGGTTAAAATAATGAGATTATTTTTAGGAATAAAACCAACCAAACAGGCTTTGCTGGCTATTCAAAAATTGATAAAAACATTACAGGCAAAAGGAATAGCGGGTAATTATACAGATATTAATAATATTCATCTTACATTAGTGTTTGTTGGTGAAACAGAAGAGACAAATAAATTGAAAAGCATCATGAATGGAATCAATAGCCTACCATTTTCTTTTCAAATGAATAAACTGACGAAATTAAAAGACATGTTTGTTTTAGAAATAGAGAAAACAAAAGAATTGGATGAATTGCAAACAAGATTAACTGATGAAATAATTAAGCAAGGCTATCCGATTGAAAAACGAAATTTTTATCCTCACATTACTCTTGTAAGAGAAGTAAAAGAGGATTTAAACATGAATATCGCAATCAATAGTGAAGTAAAAAGTTTTGAATTATATCTTTCTGAGAGAATTCAAGGGAAAATAAAATATTCCATAGTACATAAGAAAATTTTAGGATGTGAAAAAAGTGATTAAAAGAAAATTAGGAAAAACAGGATTAATGGTAAGCGAAATAGGTTTAGGTGGAATTCCAATTCAAAGAACAACTCAAGAAGAGACCAATAAAATAATTGATGAATGTCTCAGTAACGGAATTAATTTTATTGATACTGCTCGTGGCTATACTTGTTCGGAATCTTATTTTGGAGAAGCACTAAAAGGGAAAAGAGAAGAATTCATTTTGTGTACGAAGTCGATGGCTCGTAGTTATGAAACAATGAAAAAAGATATTGAAACAAGTCTTACTGCTTTGCAAACAGAATATATTGATATTTATCAATTACATAATGTAAAAACAGAACAAGAATATATGGAAGTGATGAGCGATCAAGGGGCTCATAAAGCCTTGTTGGAAGCCAAAGCCACAGGAAAAATTGGCTATATTGGTATTACATCTCACAGCCTTGACTTCTTAGAGCAAATCATTGATCAATGTCCATTTCATACTATTCAATTTCCTTACAACATGCTTGAAACCAAAGCCGAGAATTTATTTAAGCGAGCAATGAGAAAAGAAATCGGTGTTATTGTTATGAAACCGTTGGCTGGAGGAGCCATCAATAAAGCTAATATAGCACTTAAATTTATTTTAAACAATGATTTTATTAGTGTGGTAATTCCTGGAATGGCAAGCGTAAATGAAGTAAAAGAAAATGCTGCAATCAGTAAAAAAGAATTGTCTGAAGAAGAAATAGAGTATGTAAAAAACATTAGAAAAACGCTAGATCATGACTTCTGTCGCCGCTGTGGCTACTGTATGCCATGTCCCCAAGGAATAGATATTCCTAGTTGCTTTGTGTTCGAGGGATATTTTGATCGTTATGGGCTAGCTAGTTGGGCACAAGATCGTTATGAGAAGATGAATCACTTTGCTGGTGAATGTATAAATTGTCGCCGTTGTGTAGAAAAATGTCCTTATGGACTGGATATTCCAACAAAGTTGAAAAGAGTGAAAAGAATATTTGGCAAATAAAATACCTTCTTGAAAGTTCACAAACAATATGATAAGATACTCTTTGTGAAAATATTTAGGGAGAAGATTATGCAATTACAAGAATTTACAGTGAACAATATCAAAATCAAGATGGCGAATACTGTAGAAGAAAAAATGCAAGTATATCGCTTACGATATAAGAGTTTGATTCTTGATTACGATAAAGAAAAAGAAGAAACGGATTGTATAGATAAAGATGAATATGATGAGTTTTGTGAATATATCATTGCTATTGATACCGATATC
>JAEZSA010000061.1 GCA_023422115.1 Bacillota bacterium
TAAAGAAGTTATTAGTAGACTTCCTGTTAAGATGAATCCATATTTAGTAAATTTTAGGAATGAAAAATCAATTGCTTGATCTTTTAGAATAGTCATCCACATAATACCAGCAAGAGCTCCTACTGGAGTTAACAAAGCACCAATATTAGAGCCAATGATGGTTGCATAAATTCCCAAGGGCAATAATTCTAAACTTAGTCCAGGAAGAATATAAGAATAAGCTAACGTCATGGGGATATTATTAATAATATTATCTGTTATAGTAGAGGTTGCCCCATAAACGAGGATTGTTTTCAAAGGATTATTAGCACTAAAGTTTGCTAATGTTGTAGCGATATTTTCCATTATATGGTGATGATTTAAAGATAAAACAATTGTAAACATTGAAATGACAAAAAAAATCAAGTTCCAAGGGGCACGCTGGGTACTATGTTTAATAATGCATTGGCCTTTTTTTATAAAGTCGCTAATAGTGACGATAATCATCAATAATAGACTTGCTAATAAAGCAATGAGCCACATTTCAATTTGAATATAATTGGCAAGTGCTAGCAATAAAGTACAACTAAAAAGAATAATAAGAGCGACAAAGGTTAGAAATTTATTTTTTATGGTTACTCTAATTGGTGTAGGAGGATTAAATCTATGTTTCAATTGACGACTGAATAGAAGTAGTAAGATGATAATAGAGACAAGACCAGCCCCTAAAGTAGGAATGATCATGATTTTAAAGTATTCTAAAAAGTCGATAGAAAAGACAGAAGCTAAGTAAATATTCGTTGGATTACCAATATAAAGCATCATACTATAGGTGTTTGCTACTACAAATTCCATTACTAAATAAGGAATGGGATTGATTTTTGCTGCTCTTGTAAAGTAACAAATAAATAATGTAAAGGTAATGATGATGATATCATTGCTTGTAAAGACAGTCAAGATGGCAATGATTGCATATAAAATAAAGAATAATTTATACTGGGATCCTTTGACTAAAGAAACAGCTTTCACCGCAATATAATTGAAAAAATTGAGTTCATCTAGAATGATAGAAATTAAAGATATACTGATGAAAAGAATGAGTATTTTTAATGGATTTAGTGAATTGTTCGCTAATAAGCTTGTTATCAGCTTGCTAATGGGTAATCCCCCGAAAATCAAAATTAAAAACGCCCCTAGTGAAGAGATAATCCAAAAGGAATCAAAATGCCTTTTTCCTATTTGAATAACAGGTTTTTTCAAGATAAATAATATCATAATAATACAAGTGAGTACGCTAATACTCAACGTTAATAACATGGTAACACTTCCTAAGCAGCAAGATTATACAACTTTATTCGTATGAAAGCAAGAGCTTTATCATAAAAACGAAGGTATTTAAAAAAAAGAGAAAATAAGATATAATATAGTTATATAAATAAAAAAAAGTTATACTTTAAAAAATAGAAAAATTAATGTATAATATGATAAACAATATGTATATAGGAGAAAAATATGGACAGATATGAATTAAATAAAAACTTAGCACAAATGTTGAAGGGTGGGGTCATTATGGACGTCACAAATGTTGATGAAGCTTTGATTGCCGAAAGAGCAGGAGCAGTTGCTGTTATGGCACTTGAGAGAGTTCCTTCAGACATCCGTAAAGAAGGTGGGGTTGCCCGTATGAGTGATCCCAAAATGATTAAAGATATAAAAGCAGCTGTAAGTATTCCTGTTATGGCAAAAGCACGAATTGGCCACATTGTGGAAGCTCAAATTTTGGAAGCTTTGGGAATTGATTATATCGATGAATCAGAGGTGTTAACGCCTGCTGATGACTTATATCATATCAATAAGCATGAATTTAAGGTTCCTTTTGTATGTGGTGCACGTAATATTGGTGAAGCTCTTCGTCGAATTGGTGAGGGCGCTAGTATGATTAGAACCAAAGGTGAAGCAGGAACAGGAAATGTTGTTGAAGCGGTAAGACATATGCGTGCTATGATGTCAGCAATAAATACATTGAAAAACATGCCGAAAGCCGAACTAATGACTTTCGCCAAAGATAATAATGCACCATATGATTTGGTTTGCTGGGTAGCTGAACATGGAAAATTACCAGTTGTTAATTTTGCTGCTGGTGGTGTTGCTACACCTGCTGATGCAGCTTTAATGATGCAATTAGGCAGTGAAGGTGTATTTGTTGGCTCAGGAATATTCAAATCTAATGATCCTGAAAAAATGGCAAAAGCCATTGTAAAAGCGGTTGCTTTTTATAACGATCCCAAAATTATTGCTGACGTATCAGAAAATTTACCAAAAGCAATGAAGGGTATAGCGATTGAAAGTATTCCGGAGGAACAACGATTAGATAAACGTGGTTGGTAAAATGATAATAGGAATTTTAGGATATCAAGGCTCTGTAATCGAACATCAAAGTATGATCGAATTATTAGGAGTAGAATATCGAATGATAAAAAAACCTGAAGATTTGCTGGGAATTGATGGAATTATTTTCCCTGGTGGGGAAAGTACCACGATTTCAAAATTAATGCATATTTTTGGTCTATTTACCCCATTACAAGATGCCATAGCAAATGGACTTCCTGTTTTTGGAACATGTGCAGGAATGATTTTATTGGCAAAAGAAGTCATTGGTGAGGATGCTCATTTCGGACTGATGAATATCAAAGTCCGTCGTAATGCGTATGGAAGCCAAATAGATTCTTTTGGTACCCATGCAGTTATTCCTGAATTTTCTTCTCAGGAAATACCACTGGTATTTATTAGGGCTCCATGGATTGAAGAGGCGGGAAACAACGTAAAGATTATTTGCAAGTTAGAAAATCGTATTGTTTGTGCACAGGAGAAAAATATTCTTGTTGCTTCATTTCATCCAGAATTAACAAATGATTTAAGTGTTCATCGATATTTTTTAAATATGATTGAAAAAAAGTAAAGGGTAATGGGATATGAAAGATAGCAGTATTGAACTAATAAAAAAACATTTCTGCTTAGATGATAGCAAACTAGAGAAAGGCAGTAATGTAATCGGATTTTCTGAACAATTGAAAAAAGAAATCATGCTATTTGAATTATTTAAAAATTTTATTATTTACTCTGATATAAATATCTTCGATATTATTAAAAAAAATAAAAGAATGACGATCGACAAAGCCACAAAAATAATTGGTAAAAACTCTGAAATTGATGCAATGAGCGATGAAAGGTATTATTTTTTAGATGAAGAAACAAAATGGAATCCCCAACATACAGAAGGGTTAACCATTAGAAATCTTAAAGAGGAAGACAAAAAAATCATTGACGCATTGAAGAAGAAATGTAAGAACAATGAAGTAGAAATGGGACAAGTCAATTTATATGATATCTGCCCCATTGGAGGTTTTATCGGTCATCAATTAGTTGGAATTGCCAGTATATTGAATATTGATGAAATTTATGATGTTGGTGTGATTGTTCATCCTCAACATCGTAATTTAGGCATTGGTAGAAGTTTGGTGACCCATTTGATTGCCTATAGCCTAATTCATAATAAAGTTGTTAGGTACCTTACTACAACAAAAAATGGTAGCAGTATGGGAATTGCCAAAGCATTAGACTTGCCAGAAATTGTGAAATATCGTAAAATTATATTAAAGTAATATGGTTTTAAGGATATAGATATGTTCTAGAAAAGGAGAAAAAAATGCTATACACTGATTTGATTTTATATTTCAATGTTGCTGTAATCGCTATAATTGGTTTGGGAGCATTAATTGGATTTGCTCGAGGAGCATTTAAATCAATTTACAGTTTTATTGTTTTTGTAGGCTTATTAGTATTGGGATGGTTCCTTACTCCAATTATTGCTAAGGCAATGATGAATTTTGATTTATCAAAAATTTATGCCTTTCAGGTAGATGGAGTGACGATTACGAAACTGAACGATTCGATTGCACTCATTGCAGGATCGATATTTCCTGATATGGAAAATGTAATTGTATCGGGTAGTTTGGCTTATGAATTGGTCTATGAATTAATCTTCATGGTGATTAGAATTGTTAGTTTTGTGATTTGGTTAGTTTTAATGGCAACCATTATTAAAGTGATTGTTAAGATTATTCAAGCAATTATTCTAGGTAAAAAAGCAAAAGAGAAGAAAAAAGCTGGATCGCGTTTTATTGGTTTGATTGTAGGTGCAGTTCATGGCTTGGCAATTGTTTTTATTATCAGTGTTATTTTGTCTGGTGTAGCTGCTGTTGCTCCTGTCTTAGCTATTTCAGCTCCTAACGAAGAAGAACTTGATTTTAATCTAATGATAAACGATGAAAAAATTTATCTTGGAAATGTGGAAGTTAGTAATCCGAATACCACAGAAGAACTAGTAAAATTCTTGGGTGAATATCGTAGCACACTGGGAGGAAAAGTTTCTGGTCTATTCAAGATCGATCAACGACCATTTGATGAATATATTTTCTCAGGTATGCTTACTTTAAAATTTAATGACCAAAAAGTTCGTTTGATGGATGATTTAAGAACAGTGGTTAATATTTATGCGACCTTAAAAGAAAATATCACAGGAGAAATTAATTTAGAAAGTGTCATGGCTTTGGATGAAGTCGTACTAAATGAAATTTTTAGTCATGTTTCTGAACTAGATTTAATTGGTGTTGCCATTCCTGTTGGAGTTGAATATTTATACAAACAAACAGAAGAAATTTCTGAAGAAACATACAATGCACTTATCGCTGATATTTTAGAAGTCGATTTTACTGCTGAATTAAATCATTTAAAAACAGCATTAATCGCTGCTAATAATGCTGGCTTATTTGCAAAACATGAAAACAATCAATATTTATTAACTTTAAATATTACTGAAGTACATACTATTTTTTCAAATCTTGGGAAATTAGAATTGGTTGAATTGCTTGGAGAAGTGGGCATTGAATTTTTACTAAACAGTGAAAAAGCGAATGCGTTCTTTGAAAAAAATAATATTGATCAGACAAGCCTTAATTTTATAAATGTAAATATTGCTACTGAAATTAGCAATTTAGGTGAAATCTATGAATCATTTCGGGGATTAAATCTTAGTTATGACACGGAAGGAAAATTGGTTTTTGATGCTGTTACTGATCTAGCAATCAATGCTTTTGCTTCTGCCATCTATGATTCACAATTATTAGCCAATAATAGTGGCTTGTTGGCAAAAACTGTTGTTACAGTGATGCCAGCAGAATTCCAATCTATTCTAGAAGTGGAAGATTTAAATGAAATAGATTTTGTTTCCCTATTATCATTGGGTAATGTGTTATTAAAAGCAAACATTATGGATTCTGAACATTTTGATCCAAAAGATTTATTAACAGAGGCAAATATTGAAGCTATTTCTGAGTACATATCTTCTTCTGAACTATTAAGTTCAAATGTTGGTGCTCTACTAGAAACGTTACTTACCCAAGCAGGTATGCCAATTACACTTGAAATATCGGAAGATATTGTTTGGTCAGGAGCAGAAGGCAAAGTTGAACTGGATGCTTTATTCCATTCCGCTAAAATCTTATTGGAAAAAGATCATTTGCCAGAAGATTTGTTTACTTTAACGGAAACAGAATTGGATAATATGCTTGCTTCTACAGTCATTGCCCAAGCGATGGTTAAGATCATAGAAGCAGAAACCACAGCAGGGGGTAGTTTAGAAGGATTTTTAATCATTGATCGTGTTGATGAATGGTACGATACTTATCAAGGTAGCCTCAGAATTGATGGGCAATTACGAAAATTGTTTGCTTCATCTAAAATTTTATTTGGAGAGAATCCAGATTTTAGTGATATGGACCATTTAATCAATGGAAACAATCTATTATCACTCACTATAGATGACATTGATTTGTTAGTGGATTCGATTATCTTAAAAGATTCATTGGCCAATCAACTTATTAAAGTTGGTACAGAGGGTGTTTTAAGTGTGAATATAGCATTATTTGCAAACGAATGGAATTCAGAAATTAAAAACTTTATTCTTGGTGCAAAAGTATTATTTGGTGATGATGTTGATTTAAATAATATCACTTTAAATGTAGATGATGTCATTGAATTGAGTTTAACGGATATGGATAAAGTTGTAAATTCTATCATTTTAGTGGATACTGCTGTTGACAAAATCACAGAATTATCAGCAACTGGTGGTTCAATGCAAGGAGTATTAATCATTCCAACCAATCTACATAAGGAAGACTATCGGGGAACTAGTGGTGAATTAAAGAATTTCTTAATGGCTGCCAAGATTATAAAAGGTACGGGTTCAATTGAAAATGTAACGTTCGATGTTGATCAATTTTTAGGTCCTAATCAAGAAGAATTATTGAATTCGAAAATATTTGAGGCGTCTGCAATTGCATTCATCAAGGAATCTGATAAATTAGTAGTGCCACAAACTTCAGAGACGATAAAATTCTACTATTTAACCGATACAAGCATTGTTTGGGAAAGAACCTATATAGGTAATACAATAACGGATATAGGCGAATTACGTAAATTATTAGCTGGCGTTTCTGAGATAATCGGTACTAGTAGCTTCGCTGATTTAACCTTTACTATGGATACTATGCTAACGGTGAACTTTGATCAAGTCTTAGAATCAAGAGTGCTAGAAGCAACCATTGCAGCGATGATCACCGATTTGATAACGAGTGGTTCAATGACTGGATTTATAAAAGAACCAGCATCAGGGTATCAATGGTATTATCATAAGACAAGTATAGATGCGCTCAATGGAAGTATTCGTCGTGGTGAGTATGAATTAACACCACAACCTACCGTTCAGTATTCTGACTTGTTGGGATTACTAGATGCCATTCAGGCTATGAATGCAGCTGGTTTGAACTTTAATAGTATTGATTATAATACGGTGGCAGCTGGTGATCCAGATGAACTTGCTAGTGCTTTATGGGATTATTCCCGCATTATGCGTGGCTCGATTGCAACATTGCTTAATCATTCATTAAACAGTGTTTCGAATCCAGCAAAACCTGTCTTTACAGATAGCCAGTTTGCTAATAAAGCTGATGTGCTGAGTGCATTGGTTACTTTTAATGCTTTTGTTGCATTATTATAGAGTTTATTATTTCATGGGTAACGGATTTATGCGTTACCCATTTTTTATTTTATCTTTAAAACAAGATTAGGTTGTGATATAATTATCGTTGTTTTAAGGAGATAAATTTACTATGGAAAAAAGACGATTTGTTGTGATTGGTGATCTACCTGTTGGTCATTTCAATCACATTTGTGATGTTCCTGGTGTGCTTGTTGGTCATTATTCAGTACATAGCAATACACATCATACGGGAGTGACAGCTATTTTACCTCACGATGGAAATCTTTTTCGTGATAAAGTAAAGGCAGGTTCTCATGTTTTTAATGGCTTTGGTAAGTCCATTGGTATAATGCAAATCGAAGAATTAGGGATGATAGAAACGCCAATTCTATTAACAAATACATTAAATGTCGGCAAAGTAAGTGATAGTTTGATTACTTATATGTTGCAAGATAATAAAGAAATAGGAGTTACAACGGGAACGATTAATCCCCTTGTTCTTGAGTGTAATGATGGTCGACTAAATCATATTCAAGAGCGAATTTTAAGTGATGAGGCAGTTGTTACGGCTATTAACACGGCAAAACAAGATGTTCAACAAGGAAGTATTGGTGCTGGTAGTGGCATGATTTGCCATGGCTTAAAAGGTGGAATTGGTTCTTCATCGCGAGAAATTATCTTTGATAATCAAAAATATCATGTGGGTGTTTTGGTTAACACTAATTTTGGCGCTTCTAATTCAAAATCGCTTCTTTTTAAAGGAAGAGCAATAGGTGAAAATATTTACAATCGTAATAAAACAAAAAATGAGGATGACAAAGGATCGATTATTGTTGTCATTGCAACAGATATTCCCCTTGAGAGTAGACAACTAAATAGAGTATCAAAGCGTGCTGCCTTAGGAATTGCACGAACTGGTTCTTTTGCTGGGAATGGAAGTGGCGATATCATGATTGCCTTTAGTACGGCTAATCGATCACAACATTTTGCAAATAGTTGTATCGAAAAGTATGAAATGCTTCGTGATGATTCCTTAGAAAAGGTTTTTAAAGCAGTTGTTTATGCAACTGAAGAAGCAATTCTTAATTCCATGCTGTACAGTCCAAGTACAACTGGCTATCTAACAACAGCAAAATCAATCAATGAGTATCAAATGTTATATCAAGATTTGTTAATGGATGAGGGTGATTCGTCAAATGAAAAAATATAATTATGATTTGGGTATTATCGGAGGAATGGGACCAGCAGCAACCGCGGAAATCTTTCAAAGGATTGTGTCTAAAACAAAGGCAAGCAAAGATCAAGAACATATGCGCATTTGTCTTTTGAATAATACAATCATTCCTGATCGCAGTAAGTATCTACTAGAGCATGGCGACAATCCGCTTCCCTATCTTAAAAAGAATGTGAGACAGTTAATGAAACTAAGAGTAAAAAGCTTTATTATCGCTTGTAATACAGCTCATTATTTTATTGATAACTTGCATTATAACCATCGTAAAATGACTTTTTATAGTATTATCGATGAAACAGTGGCGTATATTAAAACACATTTCCTAGACTATAAAGTATGCATACTTGCCACGAAAGGAACCGTAAACACAAAAGTTTATGCTCAAAAGCTCGATGAATTATCGATTCAGCAAATACGATTGAATGAAATTGAGCAAGAAAAAATGATGGCAGTTATTAATATGACCAAAGCTGGTTTACCGAAACAGGAGATATTTAAAACGTTAGAATCGGTTGTGGAGAACCTCAGTAAACAAGAAGAAAAATGTCTATTTGTCCTAGGATGTACAGAACTCTCTTTGTATAAAGCGGATTTATCTACCCGAGTTATTGTTATTGATGCAATGGATATTTTGATTGAAAAAGTGATAATGGCAAATAATTTTGAACTAAACTAAAAAGCAAGGAATATTCTTGCTTTTTGTATTGTTCAAAACGAATTAATGTGTTAAAATGGGAACATAATATGCAAAGTAATTGCAATTACAGTTTCACTTTGAAAGGAGAAGAATTTAATGAAATTAAATTCAAAAAAGATTTTTTGGGTTGGTTTTGCGTTTATGATTATTTGCCTATTCTGGCAAATTTATGACAACATTGTTGCTAAGATGTTAATTAACTCTTTTGGTCTTGATCAATTTTGGTCAGGTGTCGTTTTAGCAATTGATAATGTATTGGCTTTATTTATGTTACCCCTATTTGGTGCATTATCTGACAAAACCAAAACAAGATTTGGTAAGAGAACACCATACATATTTTTTGGTACTCTAGCGGCAGCTTTACTATTTATGGGTGTTGCAATTTTTGATAATTTGCAACAAAAATCAGTTGAAGGTTATGGCATTCCCAATATTGTAGAAGTATTGGAAGAAGAAGACCCCAATTATGGTCTTTTCACATTCCGTGATGAAGTTTATGGTGATGAATCAGCAGGAACTTACGGAACCAAAGAAGCAGCAGCAACAGTAAGAGCTGCAGAAGTATTAGAATATACAAAGGATAATGTTTTATACTTTATTCTCTTTATGGTCATATTATTATTTGTTTTAATTGCGATGGCAACATATCGAACGCCAGCAGTATCGTTGATGCCAGACGTTACTCCAAAACCACTGCGGAGTAAGGCCAATGCCATTATTAATTTAATGGGAACAGCCGGAGGAATCATTGCTTTGGCTTATCCAATGGTACTAGCTAAATTTACAGATAGTTACATTGTTACATTTGCTGTTTTGGCATTATTAATGTTTATTTTCTTGGGCATTTTCTTGCTTAAGGTAAAAGAGCCAAAATTTGTTCAAGAAATGCATGAAGATTCGATTAAATATGGGATTGAAGTGGAAACAACTTCACCTGAAGAGGATAAAGAGCCAGATATGGCTCCCGATGTAAAGAAAAGTTTTTATTTGATTCTTGCATCAATTATTTTTTGGTTTATGGCCTATAATGCAGCTACTAGTAAGTTTTCAGTGTTTGCTGAAGATGCCCTAAATATGGGATATAATATTCCTCTACTAATTGCACAAGGAGCAGCTGTTGTTTCTTACATTCCCATTGGTATTATTGCCAGTAAACATGGGCGTAAACGTACGATTCTTGCTGGAATCATCATTTTATTCGCTGCCTTTGTCATAGGTTCTATTGTAGCCTTTACAAAAACCAAACCGTTGATTTATGCAACAATGGGAATTGCTGGTATTGGTTGGGCTACCATTAATGTCAACTCATATCCAATGGTTGTTGAAATGTCAAAAGAAGGTAATATTGGTAAATATACGGGCTACTATTATACCGCATCCATGTTTGCTCAAATTATCACACCAATGCTTTCTGGTGCTTTAATGGCATTTGTGAATAATAATGTTTCTGCGGGCTTTGGTTATCGCGTATTATTCCCTTATTGTGTTTTATTCTGTATTATCGCCTTCATTACGATGAGTAGAGTCAAACATGGAGATTCGAAACCAATTCCGGTAAAAGCCATTGAAGCCTATGATGTAGATGATTAAAACGATAAAAAAAACTACCTACGGGTAGTCAGAGCGTTGACAAAGTCAACGCTCACATTTTTTTGTTTACTAATTTTTACTAAGTGGGGATTTATTTCATATATAGGCATTTGTGGGGATTTATTTCATATATAGGCATTTGTGGGGTATATTACTATAATATGCTTCTTTTTATATCTCGTGTGGGGAAAATAAAAAACTACCTTTTTCTTAAAATACAAAAAGGTAGTTTGTCATCAGTCTGACTACCTACGGGTAGTTTTTATTTTATAAACTTGCTCAGGTCTTTGACTGAATTGACAATATAATCAGGTTTAATTGGAGACTCATCAATTGTTTTTTGTGTGCTTTCACCACTTAATACACAAATCGTTGTTGTTTTTGCATGATATCCAGCTAGGATGTCGGTATAAATTCGATCACCAATTACCGCGATATTTTCATTTTTCACGTTCATCTTTTCAGCAAGAAGGGTAATCATATACGGACTAGGTTTACCGATATAGGTTGGAGTTTTTTTGGTTGCAACACTTAGCATGTGACATATACTTCCACAATCGGGAACGTAACGATGATTGGCTATTGGACACACTAAATCACAATTAGTTGCCAGAAAAATTGCTCCGTCATCAAGAAATTGACAGGCTTTTTCCAACTTTTGATAGGTCAATTCCCGATCATAACCAACAACTACAATATCGGGATTTTCTTCAACAAAAACAACATCATAGCATTTTAATTCCTCTTCTAGAGATTTTGTTCCAAGAAAATATACTGTTTTATGAGGATAGTTGGCCTTTAAAAATTCTCCCATGGCCATCCCTGAAGTAAACAGATTGTCTTCTTGGCAAGGAATATTAAGATGGTTTAATTTATCTAAATATGCCTTTTTACTTTTAGAAGAATTGTTTGTCATAAAGACGTATTTTTTCTTTGCTGCAATAATAGCATTAATAAAATCAATAGAACCATCAAATAAATCATTATCGAGATAAATCGTCCCATCCATATCGAGAAGGAAGAGTTCAATTTTACTGAAATCCATAATTAACACCTCATGTTATGGTATTTTATCATTTTTATGAAATAATGTCAAAAAGAATATTTTTATAACATATTTACAAATATTTTTATAACATATTTACAAATAAAAAAAGGTATGTTATAATTTGTTTGTCTTTAAGAAGGACATAAGGAGAGAAATAAATGGGTGGTATCATCAATCTAGATAGTAGTACTATCATCAAAACATTGGATTACCTTGTTATTGCAATCTTTGCAATAAGCGTGATATCGGGATTTGTAAAAGGCATGTTTAAAACTACGTACAACTTAATTGTTTTTATTGGATTAATGTTGTTAGGATGGTTTTTAATGCCAGCGATCATTGAATTCCTTTTAGATTATAATTTTTCTTCATTTAATTTGAGTATCAATGGTAGTGCTTTAACTACAATTAGAGAAACACTTCCAGTAATTGTTGGAAGTATGGATGCAACCATTGGTTCTTTGATGGTTGAGGGAACAGAAACGTATAATTTAGTATTTGCCTTGGCATTTTCTGCTTTTCGATTAATCCTCATGCTCGTTTGGTTAATATTAACGTTGACTGTATTTAAGTTTGTATTTTGGATTATATATTTAATCATTCGCCCAAGAAGAAAAGACGCACAGGGAAATATCAAGAAGAAAAGTTTTGCTTCCCGTTTTGGCGGAGCAGTGATGGGAGGAGCATTCGCTTTCATCATCACGGTGTTAGTTGCCATTCCTTTTGCTGGATTGACTTCCATTGGGAATAGCTTTGGCGCAATTGCTGGCAATGAAACGGAAGTTAGTTATCATTTTAAAGCGGCAACAACCAATGGATATCTTTTCCTTGAAGAAGAACCAGAAGATCCACTTGCAGAATTTCAAGAAGTGTTTAATTTTATGTCACAGTTTAGAGGGGATTCCCTATTAGGCCAAATTGGTGGAATTGGTGGTTCTGAGGATGGAGAAAAATCGAGTATTGATGAAGCCTTGTTTGATCAATTACTAGAATTTAAATATGGCGATGTGCAAGTTGAATTACGTCAAGAAATAAAAACAATGGCATCAGCATATGTACAAATATATAATGCGACTGGTGGTATTATTAATATGAATACCATTTCTAATCTAGACACCGCAGTTCTTGATTCAGTTCTTGGAAAAATTTCTGAATTACAAATATTAAATGTCATTGCACCTGTTGCAATTGAATATGTTGGTAATAATGAAGACATTATCGGTGAATTGAGCGAAGCTGGATTAAGTCAAGAGGACATCGCCCAAATCATTGAAGATGTTAAAAAGATTGATATTGCTGCGGAAATAGGCACAATAGCCAGTGCGGTTGTTGATTTAGGTAAAAGTGGTCTCTTTGATGAACAACCAGAGGGAGAAGAA